>DATMBG010000032.1 GCA_035559535.1 Candidatus Limnocylindrales bacterium | reverse complement strand
GGGGTAGGAAGTTAAAAATGGGGAGAGTTTCTCTAAAATTTAACGGTGGGGGTCCCTTGGGGTGGTGCGAAGGGGGTTAGGGGTCAGGGACAAAATTTGGAAGGGTCCGTAACAACATAGGGCACTTCTGACCGGAAATGGGATTCGGAACTGTTTTTAGGGATATTTCCCTTTGTAGCTTCAAGCCTAATATTTATCATAATACTAATCTCTTTTGGCTTGTTTTTCCTTGCTTGAAATAGACCTTTTGAGGTTGACTGCTGTTGAGTTATTTTATGCTCCCCTATAGGAATCATGAAATATCATCAGAGATCATCTACATAAGGGAACGACTCCACAAGGAACCGGACATCTCCTTGAAACTAGTACACTGTTTACTTAATTTTGACCTCATAGGGCTACTTTCACTCCCCAGCTCCCCTCTTCTGCAGCGTGGGAGAGGGGCCGGGGGTGAGGGTCACTTAAACATTAAGCAAAATTAAAGTAACAAAGCACTAGCTCAGAACTTTATAACAGTCGCCAGAAGTCTTCACCAGCCCTACCTGGAGGTTTCATTCAATCAAAAGAAGTCAGAACCCTCTCAATTCCAATCCGATATGGTAGGAATTGGGAGTTGGGGATTCCTCTAATGCCTAACTTCCAATTCCAAATCCTTTTAAAAATAGCAGGTAGGATGCCCGTGCTCCTAAGATCTTCTACACCTAATTTAATCCTCATTTAATCCTCGTAACTAACAACCGTCAAAAATAATGCTTAAATAAACGTATATAACTTTATTTTTCTCTTGAAAAGTTTTCATATCAATGGTAGATAGCAGGCGCAGTTTTGTTTTTATTTGACCTGCCGTTGGTTATCTTTAATAAGTTTAGACAGGGTGGAGGGAGTTTGCGAAAGGGGAAAAGTACTTTAAAGTTTTACCAAAGGAGGTTTTCATGGAGAAAAAATATGTTGTGGTGTCTGTCATTCTGAGTTTAATTGTCCTAGTGTGGATTGGTTCTTGCGGTACATTTGCGGCAACGACAAAAGAAAGTAATCGGGAGGTACCAACCAAATTTGGGCTTTCCGGTTTATATACACTGTTTGGTACGGAGACTCCGGCTCCCTGGGAGTTTTCTATAGGGGTTTATGTGGATTATTCCCGGCTTGACCTGCCTGAAGATCCACGTAAACCTGAGTTAACTGAAGTAAGGTTGGGAGCCGCCCTGGGTCTTATACCCCGATTTCAAATAGGTGTGTCTGTACCTGCCCTGGATTTATTTCTTCCTGCTACCCATGGAACTCCTGAATTTTCTGAGAGTGGGATTGGGGATATAACCGTCTCGGGCAAATATCGGATCCTCAACGAAACCGGTGGTATTCCGGCTATTGCCCTTTACGGCCTGGTTTCTTTTCCCAATGGGGATGAGAAAATCGGGCTGGGAAGTGGAAGTACTGATTATACCCTGGGTGGAATCCTCACCAAGCATGTTGGCCCCCTAAACCTTTATGGCAACGTTGGCTTTTTCATTTCTGGATATAAGGCAGGGGATCCCAATCCCTTACTTCGTAGTCTCCAGGATTCTCTGGTTTATGGAGCCGGTTTAGATTTTTCCCTGGCAGGAGGGAACAAGGTCAATTTGTTTGCAGAGGCAACCTTTTTACATGAATTTGGAAGTGAGGAAGAAGATCAGGTTGTTAATCTGTTGGGGATACCCGTCGAGGATAAAGTAGATAATCCCGGTCAGCTCAATGTAGGTATTCACCTGGGATTAAGTGAGAGTTTTGTCTTAACCGGCGGGGGTGGGTTTAAACTTGTAAATGAAAATGCCGTACCCGAAGCTCCAAACTGGAGAGTTTTCGGCGGACTTACCTACTCTTTTATGCGAAAGTCGGATACCCGGATTGCCCAGGTACCTCCCCCAACACCAGCTCCTCCACCCACGCAGGTTATTCCTGTAGAACCTCCCATAGTGAATCGATGCCCCGAGATCACCGAAGTTGCCTTGAGTGCTTCCGAAATCCCGGGAAACGAGAGAATTAAGATTTCTGCAAAGGCAACCGATGCTGACAATAACCCCTTAACCTATCAGTGGACTGCTACTGGTGGCGAAATCGTGGGGAGCGGAGGGGAAGTCATCTGGACTGCCCCGGATTGCAGAACTATCGGAGGTCCTTCGATCACTTATACCCTTACCGTTACCGTAAGCGACGCCCAATGCCCCGTTACCCAAAGCCGAACCATTGTTGTCAGATGTGAAAGGATCCTGGAAGGCAAACTTCCCTTTGACAAGGGAAGCGCCCGGTTAAATAACCTGGCTAAGGCCGCCCTGGATAATATTGCCATAGTCCTTAAAAAGTTCCCGGATCAGGATATTCTCATTGAAGGGCATACCGACTCCGCCGGAAGCGAGACTGCAAATAAGCGGATGGGTTTAAGAAGAGCAGAAAGTGTAAAAAGTTATTTAATTACGCGTCACGGTATTGAACCCCGGCGAATCCGGATAGAATCTTTGGGTTCGACCAGAGCCATCGCATCTAATGACACCGAAGAAGGTCGCAGGCAAAATCGACGGGTAGAAATTTATAGACTGATAAAATAAGCCCATTAGGCCATGACCATACGAATAATTCTTATTTCTTTTCTGTGGGTCTTTTACCTTTCTTCTGATGGTTTTTCTAAACCAGGAGCCGACGAGTGGATCGCTTTAGGGCCTTTTGGTGGTGATGTAACTGCCCTGGCTTTGGATCCTAAGAATCCCCATATCCTCTATGCTGGAACCAATGATGGACAAATTTATAAAAGTGAAAATGAAGGGAAATGGTGGGTGAGACTCCAACCCGGCCTGGGCGAAAAGGGTATTGCCATTAAGACCCTGGTCCTTCATCCCTGGAATCCTAAAATTATCTATGCAGGGACCTGGGGGTTATGGAATAAGGGAGGGCTCTTTAAGAGTCCGGATGCTGGAAAGACCTGGAAGCGGATTGGATCCGGCCTTCAGAATGTAGATGTCCGCGTATTGGCTTTCGATCCCTCTCTTCCAGATATTATGTATGCCGGAACTTTGAATGGGGTTTATAAGAGTACCGATGCGGGGATTACCTGGGTTTGTTCGAATCGAGGACTGGAGAATATCCATATCGAATCCCTGGCCATCGACCCTGAAAACCCCCAGATCCTATATGCCGGAAGTTGGCGGCGGGTTTATAAAAGTACCAATGGCGGGATAAGCTGGTCCCTTATCCCGGTTGGGATGGATCTGGACTCGGATGTTTTTTCTCTACTTATAGATACCAGGTCTCCAAATACCCTCTATGCAGCTACCTGCAACGGGATCTTTAAAACCCCCAATGGGGGAAAAGTATGGAGGAAATTTTCTAAAAAAGAAGGACTTACCACTATTCGGGTTCAGTCCATTGCCTTGGATCCCCAGGATCCTAAAGTCCTTTATGCCGGGACCGTAGGAGGACTCTTTAAGAGTACCGATGCCGGGGCTACCTGGCAATTGATCACCGAAGACTCCCTTATCGTCTGGTCTATTGTAATTCATCCCCGCAATAACAAAAAAATATATGTAGGGATTGAAAATGGGGCTGTTATTAAAAGCGAAGATGGAGGTCTCACCTGGATGGAAACAAACCGGGGTATTACCAATACCCATATTCGAACCCTGATTCAGAGCCCCCATAATCCTCAAATTATTTATGTGGGAACCTTGAACGGAAGGAATTTCGGTGGCGTTTTCCAGAGTAAAGATGGGGGTATCCATTGGAAAAAAATGACCCGGGGTCTCACTAACTTCAATGTTGAAGTCCTGGCTACGAATCTGCTGAATCCTTCGACCATCTACGCCGGAACCTGGGCCGGTGTGTTTAAAACTACCAACGGTGGAGAAAGCTGGACTAAAAGTCCTGGAATTTTAGGCCGGGAGCGGATTACAACCCTGGCGGTAGACCCTTACCAATCTGAAGTTGTCTATGCTGGAACTCCGCACGGGTTGTTTAAAAGCACGTCAGGAGGAAAAGAATGGTCACAACTCGAACTGCAAGGAAAACGCCTGTATGCCATAGAAATAAACCCGCTAAATCCAAAAATCCTCTACGCCGGTACAGGAGGTGGTCTCTATCGAAGCCTGGATGGCGGACTCAAGTGGAAGAAATTACCTACCAGGGTTCTCGGAAACCAGAAAATACAGGCTGTGGCTCTAAAACCCGATGATCCTCAGGTCCTTTTTGTGGGGACTTCAAAGGGGTTGTTTAAAAGCTCAAACGGTGGATTTGAATGGAAAGCCATTCCCATCCGATCCGATAACCCGGGTATTAAAAGGATCGCCGTCGATCCTATCTCTCCAGGGGTTCTTTATGTAGTGGAAGAGACAGGCCATCAGATCTACCGAAGTCAAGACGATGGCTTAACCTGGGAAAAAGTAAGATTAGATTTTGGACCTGACAGGGAAATTGAAACTATGACCGTCCATGTAGTAAATTCAGAGACTATCTATGTAGGAACGGCAGGAAACGGATTATATCGCTACACCTTTCCAACCGGAACTTCTCAATTACAATCTCAGAAGACTTTCTTTCCTGATTCCTTTTTACGGCTAAAATAAAAGGGTTCTTAGAATTGTAGACTTAACCTAAGATAGTTCAAAAATTTATGCCAGGTTTCTTGAAGCCATAAATCTTCCAATGCTTAAAAAGCCTTGACAAATCGAGGACTCAGGTTTAACTTAATTCATCGCTAAAGACCCTTGCCCAGACAGTCGGAGAAAGAGGGAGGTTTAGAAGATTAAGGAGAACATATATAGAATTTTAGGACTGGATGTTGGAAGCAAGACCATTGGGATAGCCGTAAGTGATGTATTACATTTAACGGCTCAAGGAGTAGGAACTATTCAGAGAAAAAGTTTAAAGAAGGATTTTCAGGCTTTATCCCATGTAATAGATCGATATCAGATAGGTGAAATTGTAGTGGGACTTCCTCGAAACATGAATAATTCTTTAGGAGAGCAGGCAGAGGAAATACTTAACTTTATAGCAAGACTGAAAAAGTATTTTAAACTGCCTGTACGAACCTGGGACGAGCGACTTACGACAATAGCTGCGGATCGTGTGCTGGAAGAAGCCGAAGTTCACCCTAAAAAAAGAAAAAAGGTTGTCGATAAAATCGCTGCGGCCCTTATTTTGCAAGGTTATCTGGATTTTAAAAAGATGGGGAAGTTAGATCCGGCAAATTAAAATATCTGAAAAGTTCGAAAAAGGAGGTAGAAATATGGCTATCTGTCCACAATGCGAAGCAGAAATCAATATGTCCGATGTAGAAAAGGGCGATATCGTCTATTGCCCGGAATGTGGCATTGAGTTGGAAGTTATCAGCGATGTACCACTTGAATTGGATATTGCTCTTGAAGAGGAAGAAGAGTGGGGGGATTGAAAACCTCTTCACTCAGAAGGTTAGAAAAGTGCAATGAATTGCGCATCGCGCGGATAGCAACGTGTTTTTCCCTATCATATAAGTTGTTAAGAATAGGCAAAAAAAAATAGGTTTATATCTGGCAAAAGTTAGCCCTACATCCCGTGAAACATTTAAAGACAAGTCGGTATCCTTTTGGTAGGTGTAATCTTTTTCTCTTTAAATGCTCCTCTGCCCCCTCAAAGGGGGACTCACAAAACCTTACTCCTCACTAAATCCCCCTTGGAGGGGGCAGGAGAAGTATTTCTTCTTTCACTTACTTCATGGATACAGAATCTTTAAAAACCTCCGGGGCTATCCCCCCCCTACCCCATAAACTGCCTGGCAAATTTAAAACGTAAAGTATGAGACCCTGAATCACCTGCAAACAGAATCTGAACCCAGCTTCATCTTCCGGTTCTATTCCTTCCCCTTAGGCGGCAGTAGCCTTTGTTTTTTCCGCAATTTTTCTTGTTTTTCGTTTTAGCCGCTTAATTAACTTTCTTAACTGTTTCACCTTTGCCGCATCTTTGGCTTGAAGTGCCTGATCCCTCTCAGCTTTAAGTTTCCGAATTTTTGCTTTAAGTTGCTGTTTATAAGCCAGATCTTCCTTGGGCCCCGTATCCTTAATTCCGTATTTCTCCTTGAGAATTCTAAGCAAATCCTCTTTTTTCATTCCACTGACTCCTTGAATATCCGGAAACTTACGGGCCTCCTCCCGGAGCTCGAGGATGGTCATTCTTTCAAGCTGTTTGGCATCCATAGGCTTCTTATTTAAGGAAAAAAACAAACCAAAGAATGGAAGAAGAATGAAAGGACAGGGCTTATTCCCTCAATCTCTCCATTCTTTTCTTTTTCTTCTATTTTTTCACCCCTTTAATTTATTCTTTTCCTAGAAGGTATTCCCCGTGCAAAGGAAATATACATGATTTATATTATAGATCAGTTATGGGGAAATCAATAGAAAACGAAAAATGAACTGATCTTTTTAATCGGTATCTTGGAAGTGAACCTATCAAGAAAGCAGCTTTTCCCTGGCTGTCATTAAGGGTTTTAGCTGCAGAAGATCTATGAAAAAACAGTTATTTATCTTCCTTGTTCTTTTTGGATTTATTTTTTCCTCGACTTATTCTTTAGCCCAGCAGCCGATCCAAAAACAAAATCCACAGACTGTACAAGAAATACCCCCCCTGGATTTGAGTAAACCGGACTCTCTCCAACCTCCTCGCTATCCACGTTATCCGCGAAGGACTCAACTTCCAAACGCACTGGGTCTTAAACTCGGTTATTTCATCCCCAGTGCAGATGAAGGGTTTCAGGGTCTTGATAAGAGTGATTTTAACGATATTTTTTTTGGAGCAGAATTGGATTTGAGCCTGGCCCCTAACTTATATCTAACGCCCAGTATCGGATATTACAAAGGAAGTACGACGCCCCCCCCCTCCCTGGCTCCTTCTGATATCAAATTAACCATTGTTCCGATTCTGCTTTCCCTCAAATATGTTTTCTCTGGAGTTTCCTTCAAACCTTATCTGGGAAGTGGAATCGGACTCTATCCCTGGAATGTGGATAAAACTTCTGTAGTCGGTTCGACCGTTCCTCTCCTTTCCCCGGAGGTGGATAACGGAACCGAAGTTGGGTTCCACTTTTTAGGGGGATTTGTTGCTCCCATAAGCCCCGGGACCGCTTTTATGGGTGAAGTCCAGTACCACATCGTCACCGCAGATACACCGATGACCGACTTGGATTTGGGTGGGTTTAATATCAACTTCGGATTTCTTTTCTTCTTTTAATCTTCGTGGAGGTGACCTGGAACCCGGATCCAACCCGGTAACAGATCACCGTCCCGGGTGGGACAGTTTTAAGAAGCTGACCCCTGCCGTATAGATCTATGGAAGTACACAAAGCTTTTCTTTATATTGCGATTACCGGCATTTTGTTATCTATTTATCCGGATCAGGGATCTGAAAAGGGACTTTTCATCCTACCAGGAGCTCCCATAGCCTGGGGCCAATCTTCACCGGACTCATCGGCCATTCAAGCATTTCTTCCTCCTAACTCCGTTCTGGAACAGGTAGATTTTGTTAACCGGGATATCATCGTAGTTTTTAAGCAACTGCAAACCCTAAGGGATTCTACTGGTCAGATTTGGTGGGGGGCTTTACGGCGCAGCGAAGTGAGAAGAGGAAAGTTTCATTTGTTTTGGGTCTGGAAGGTTCCGACCTTTGGAAAAAATTATGAAAATCTTTTCATAAAGGGTCTGAATCCAGAAGGAGTTCTCGAAATCATGCTCTTTACAACCTCCGGAGCCCATCGAACCTACCTGGATGCAGTTTTATTTGATGGAAAGACCTACAAAACCCTCAACGGAGAATACTTTACTCGTTTCAGGTATAACAATCCCCAGTACTTGACAGAGTTTTTAACGGCCGATGAGGGTATCTGGCTGAGTGACCTGGATAAGGATGGAAATGTAGAGATTTTATCAGCCAGTCGCTACCACTGGAGCGAATATATGCTGGGAATTTACAAATGGGAATACGGCCAGTATGTGATGAGGGAACGCAAACAGGTTACCAAAGAACAGCTTTTAAAATTAATGGAAAGTAGTATGGGAGACTCCTACCAGGATGGACATATTTAATCGGGGTTATGTCGTTCGTGTTCTGGAAGATCAGGAAGTTTCTATTGACGAGATACTTTTCTATTCTCAAGGCCCCTTCTCCGGGATTCCCGGTTCAAGTTTTTCTTTATTTCCTTACCTTTCTCTCCTGGGTTTACAAATTCCTGATCCAGGGGCGGGCTCTTTTGTATAAAACCCGCTTTTTAAAAAGCCAAAGGCTCCCCTGCAAGGTAATTAGTGTAGGAAATATAACCCTTGGGGGGACCGGAAAAACTCCCCTTGTGGAGGTCCTGGTCCATGTTTTTTCTACCCTGGGTAAAAAAACGGCCATTTTAAGCAGGGGTTATGGTCGACGACTCAAGGGCATTTCTATAGGAGACTCCAAAACTTCCTTTCGAAAAATCGGAGATGAACCAGCTATGCTGGCCCGTAAACTAAAAGAGACGCCGGTTATGATAGGACCGAATCGATTCGAGGCCGGCAGGGAAGCCCTTAAAAATTTTCATCTCGATGCCTTCATCCTGGATGATGGCTTTCAACATCTCCAATTAGAACGGGATCTGGATATTGTTTTGATAGATGCCACCAACCCTTTTGGAGGAGGATCTCTGATTCCCAGGGGATTTTTAAGGGAACCTGTTAAAAATTTAAGTCGAGCCGATCTGTTTTTAATAACCCGGAGCGACGAGGTAAGCTCCGTTGAAGAACTCCGTCACACCCTTCGGGCTTTAAATCCCCATGCCCCTATCTGGACTGGCTTTTACCAGCCTTCGACCCTCAGAAAATTTCAAGATTCCCTGGAAGTAAAGTTACCTTCCCCAACGGCCCGAAAAATTCTTGCCTTCTCAGGAATTGGAAACCCTTCCTCTTTCCTCAATTCTTTGAGAAAAGTGGGTCTCTCACCCCTCCGTTTCCTGGAATTCCCGGATCACCATCCCTATTCTGTAAGGGAATTGAAAAGGATCGAAGATTTAGCTTTGACACTTCAGGTAGATTATGTCATAACAACAGAAAAAGATGAGGTCCGTATGGAAGGATTCAAACCCCGGACCGATCTATTCTATGTGCTGAGTATTCGATTACAAATCCAGGGAAATGAGGAGTTTCAGCAATTTTTAATCAATCGATTAAATTGGTAGAGGGAAAGTCAATTTTCTAAAATCGAAAGAAAAATGCGCATCAGGCACTATATAGAATTCCTCTTGATTTATAGCCTTACCCGAGGTTTTTATTATCTTCCCCCTACGCTTTCTTTAAAGATGGGAGAGTTTCTGGGGGAAATATTCTATGCGTTGGGTAGGCGGCGGAGACAGATTGCCTTAAAAAACCTGGAGATTGCCTTTGGAACCACGTACTCTCCCTCAGAACGGTCCGCTATTGCCCGGTCTGCCTGTCGGAATCTGGGTAAATCCCTGATAGAGACAATCCGTCTTTCAAAACTCGATAAAACTTATCTTAAAACAAAAGTAACCCTCATAGGCCTGGAAAACTATTTAAAGGCACGGGATAAAGGCCGTGGGGTTATCGTTTATACGGGTCATTTTGGGAATTGGGAACTGATGGCGGCGGCTCTGGCTGCACATGGGTATTTTGCAACCCTGGTTGTACGACCTTTGGATAATCCCCTTCTGGATCAATGGGCCTCCGCCCTTCGAACTCGCTTCGGACATACCCTCTTAACAAGTAGAAAAAGCCTCAGGGATATGATGAAGGTCTTAAAAAATAAAGAATCCCTGGGCATCTTGATAGATCAGAATACCTCTAAAGAGGCCGGGGTGTTTGTAGATTTTTTCGGTAAACCGGCCTGTACCACCCCGGTGGTCGCTCTGCTGGCTTTAAAATATCAGGCACCCATTGTGCCTATGTTTATCATCAGAACTGGATTGGATGAACATACCCTTTATATTGAGAAAGAGGTCCCATTGCAACGAACAGGAGATATTCAACGGGATATCCGGCTAAACACGGCCACTATGACCCAAGTTTTAGAGGAGTATATTCGTCGATACCCCGATCAGTGGTTTTGGGTTCATAACAGATGGAAAACCCAACCCCACCCTTCCTCCTAACCCCGGGTCATTCATAGACTGTTAGTGTCAGGGGTTAAATTGCTAATAGGTGGGACTTCTTCAGATTTTTTCCTTGACAGTTTTTTCGAATTATCCTAAGCTGAAGAAAGCTAATCCCTGTAAATTTAGTATTTTACATAAAAAATACAGATTTACTTTCCATGGAACAAAATGAGAGTAATTCAGCATGGAGGAGAATAAAGAAAAAAGATTGGGGGAAATTTTAAGGGATGCCGGGCTTTTAACTTCAAGCCAACTTGAGAAGGCTTTGCGCGAACAGGAAAGAACCGGATCCAGATTGATGGAAATTCTGAAAAAAGAGATTTCCATTCAACAAATTTTAGACGTTTTAACGTACGAAATTCCCTTTCCCTTTGGGAGCAGGGATAGCAATAAAGAGTTAAAGAAAATTCTCCTGGAAACGGGTCTTACGACCGAGGAAGAACTCCAAAAATATATAGATGAAACCGAACTGGGTCGTCTTTTAGTAGAAGAAAAGTATATTACCGAGGAAGAGCTAAAAAAGGCCCGAAAGGAACAAGAGGAAACGGGTCTTCCTTTATGGCGCACACTGATTAACCTAAGACTGGTGGATATCAACACCATGAATTCGGTTTTGAAGTATCAGATGTACCAGGTCCGCAGACCCAGTTTGGAAAGACTCGTGGGAGAGATCCTGGTTAATACCAATCAGATTACAAAAACCCAATTAAATCGAGCCAAAAGGGAAGCTAAAAAAACGGGAAAAAGTCTGGGTCAGATTTTGATCGATGAAGGAATTTTATCCGCTGAGAAGATCGGCAAAGCTCTGGGTAAATACCTTAACATTCCGTATATTAATCTGCAGAATTATCCCATCGAGAAGGAAGCGGTTTTTCTAGTTCCGGAGACTTTTATTCGGGAAAATAAAGCCTTACCGGTCCGGGTAGAAGAGAAAAAACTCTATGTAGCTCTCATAGATCCCCTGAATGTTGTTGTGAAGGATAACATCCGTATGATTACGGGAAAAGAGGTGATCCCTTTATTAACCACAGAAAAAGAGTTAGAGGAAATGATCCATCGGCTTTTTGAGGGTAAGGAGAAGGTCGAAGAACGTGAGACTAAAAATGTCTCGATTGAGCAGCAGATCAATGCCGTTTTAACTACCAATGTAGGAGAGTTGGTTGAAGACGTTTCAACAGTGCAATTGGTTGCCTCCATCATAGAAGGAGCTATTAATGCCAATGCAACCGATATTCATTTAGAACCCCAGCAACAAGAACAACTACGTGTTCGATATCGAATTGACGGACTTCTCCATGATATTATGACCCTTCCCAGGCATCTTCATTCCCCTGTGATCTCTCGAATTAAGGTTCTGGCCGATATGGACATTACCGAGAGACGACAACCTCAAGACGGGCATATCACCATGAAAATCAAAGACGTTGATTACTATCTCCGTATTGCCACGGTACCTACCAAATTGGGAGAGAGGTTGGTGGTTCGATTACTGAACGAAGGTCGGGTTATAACGGGATTGAAACAACTGGGGTTTGAGCCGGAGGATCTGGAAAAGGTTGAGAAATTTATCGCAACCCCTTACGGGATGATTCTGGTAACAGGGCCGGTTGGAAGTGGAAAAACTACCACCCTTTATTCAGCTCTCAATGCCATTAATATTCTTACCAAAAATATTATGACCATTGAAGACCCCGTGGAGTACCAACTACCGGGTATCAATCAGATTGAGGTAGATGTAAAAAGTGGCCTGACCTTTGCCAATGGTTTGAGAGCTATCCTACGACAGGATCCCAACACCTTGATGGTAGGAGAAATCAGAGATCCCGAGACGGCTCAAGTCGCTGTTAGAGCTGCTTTGACCGGTCAACAACTTTTAAGTACCCTTCATACCCAGGATGCGGTAGGAGTTGTTTCAACCCTGTCGTACTTAGGCGTTCAACCTTTCTGGATTGCCAGCGCCCTTATCGGGGTCATCGCTCAACGGTTGCTTAGAAAAGTCTGTCCCTATTGTAAAGTAGAATATAAACCGGATCCCAAAATGCTGGAAGAACTTAAAATACCCCGGCATAAAGATATGGTATTTTTTAAGGGTACCGGGTGTGATCGGTGTTTTCATACAGGTTATTTGGGAAGGACCGGTGTATTCGAGGTCTTAAAAGTCTCTGAATCTATAAAAGATTTGATTGTAACCCATGCTCCTGAATCGGTTATCAAAGCTAAAGCTATCGAAGAGGGGATGAGTACACTCTTACAGAGTGGTATTAAAAAGGTTTTAGCAGGTATTACGACGGTTGAAGAAGTTATCCGGGTTATACTTTAGAAAATAGAAGGAGGTCCAAATGGACACAAATGATAAGGAGTTTTCTAATCCTGTAGAGACTCGAACACCAAGCCAGACAAAAACAGAACTCGTTTCAGAGGTAGTGGTACCGCCCACACAGATTTCCAGGGAAAAGGTCTCTGTTAAATCGGTTGCAACCTTTTCTCGACAACTTTCTACCCTGGTAGATGTAGGAATTCCTTTATTAAAGAGCCTCAAGCTTTTGGAGCCTAGAACCAGTGATCCCGTGCTGCAGAGGGTCATTAATCAGATTGCTCAGGATATTGAAATCGGAAATTCCTTTTCAGAGGCCCTGGCTAAACATCCCAGAGTTTTCTCCAAACTTTTTGTAAATATGATTAAAGTGGCCGAAAAAGGAGGTTCTCTGGAGAGATCGCTGAAAATTATAGCCGATGCCATTGAAAAAGAAGATAATATTAAACGAAAGATAAAGAATGCTTTAAGATATCCTGTCATCACCCTTATTGCAGCCTTTCTGGTAGTACTTGTTCTCTTTGCCGGGGTTATACCTATTTTTCGAGATTTATTCCAGGCCCAAGGCATGGAATTACCCCTGCCTACCCGGATTCTGATCGGTGTGAGCAATTTAATCGTCGGCTATTGGTGGTTATGGTTCGGCCTGATCGTCGTACTGGTCATTTTTCATCTTCTCTACCGAAGAACTCTCAGTGGACGGCGATTTTATGATCGTCTTAAAATGAACCTTCCTATTTTCGGCCCTCTCTATAGAAAAATGTTGGTAGCCCGTTTTGTTCAGACGTTTGGTACCTTAATCCGGGGTGGTGTTCCTTTGGTCCAGGCCCTACAGGTTGTTAAGGATACTTCAGAAAATCTGGTGGTAGCCGAAGCCATCGAAAAAGTCTCGGAGCATGTGGAAATGGGAGGAAGGTTGGAAGAGCCTTTACGAAAGACCCGGGTCTTTCCAGATTTGGTGGTAGATATGATAGCTACAGGAGAAGAAGCCGGCAAACTGGAAGCGATGCTCTTTAAAGTTTCGGATCTCTATGATGCCGAGATAGAGAGTACTATTAATACCCTGTCGTCGACCATCGAGCCGGTTCTCATTGTGGTGATGGGAATTTTAACCGCCATCGTCGCCCTGGCCATGTTTGCACCCTACTTTAAACTTGTTCAAACGCTGGGACAGTAAATTATGCCGCAAATCGACGAGCTTCTTAAAAGAATGGTAGAGAAGGAAGCTTCGGATCTCCATCTAACTGTCGGCGCTTATCCTTTGGTTAGAATCCATGGGGAATTGGAAAAGATGGATTCCCTGGGCGTAATTTCCGAATCCCCTCTTCAATCCGATCAGTTGAGAAAACTTCTCTATGAGATCCTGACCGAAGAGCAGATTCAAGAGTTTGAGGAAAGAAAAGAACTTGACTTTGCTTACCAGGCTCCGGGGATCGGAAGGTTTCGAACCAATATTTTTGAACAATTGAAGGGGGTGGGAGCAGCCTTCAGGCTGATTCCAAACCAGATTCTCTCTCTGGAAGAGCTGGGGCTCCCGAAAACCTTGGCAAAGTTTACCCGACTCCATAAAGGATTAGTTTTGGTTACAGGTCCCACCGGATCCGGTAAATCAACCACCCTGGCCTCCCTGATCGATCTGATCAATCGGGAAAGGAAAGTTCATATCATTACTATCGAAGACCCTGTGGAATTCGTTCATGTAAACAAAAATAGCCTGATTAACCAAAGACAACTTGGCTCCAATACCCTATCCTTTTCCAACGCCCTTCGAGCAGCCCTTCGAGAAGATCCAGATGTCATCCTTATCGGAGAAATGCGAGATCTGGAAACAATTTCTTTGGCCATCACCGCAGCCGAGACCGGTCATCTGGTCTTTGGAACCTTGCATACCAACAGTGCTGCCAAGACCATAGATCGAATTATAGATGCGTTTCCTTCCGGTCAGCAGGCTCAAATTCGCACCCAACTTTCAGAATCCCTTAAAGGGGTTATTTCCCAACAGCTCCTTAAACGGGCTGACGGAAAAGGGCGTGTTGTTGCCATCGAGATATTGGTTGGAACTCCTGCCATAGCCAATTTGATTCGAGAAGGCAAAACTTATCAAATTCCTTCCGTGATACAAACGGGCCGAAGAGAAGGTATGCAAACCATGGATCAGGCTATTATTGATCTGTTGAAAATGGGAAAAATAACTACCGAAGAGGCCTTTGATAAGTGTGTAGATCGGGAAACTTTCCAGAAATATCTGGGACGGATGTAAATAACCGTACTCTTGCAAATAAATCGATCGTTCATGAATTTAGAAGTCTTAAGTAAGTATAAGAAACTAGAAGTTAAGGCCGGAACCATTTTATTTAAAGAAAATGATCCCGGGGATTTTATGTATGTTATTCTGGACGGTCAGGTTCTCATTTACAAGCGTGTTATGGAAGGAGTCAACAAAACGCTCTCTACGTTAACTACCGGGGAATATTTTGGAGAGATGAGTCTTCTCT
Source organism: Candidatus Limnocylindrales bacterium (assembly GCA_035559535.1). Lineage (NCBI taxonomy): Bacteria > Bacillati > Chloroflexota > Candidatus Limnocylindria > Candidatus Limnocylindrales > Candidatus Limnocylindrales bacterium. The sequence continues at coordinate 132,107 of DATMBG010000032.1, read as the reverse complement.
TAAGGGCTAATCGAACGGCAACTGCTGAGGTTATTCAAGATGCCGTTTTAGTTAAGTTAGATCAGGAAAACTTCCGAGAAGTCCTTCGGGAAAGCCCGGAGACGGGAATCGAAATGCTTACTCAGATGGCCAGACGACTGGAAAAGAGTAATGAAGAGGCCATCTATATGGCCCTGGAATTAGCTTTATTAGAGCGTAAACCGGCCGATTATAAAAGTATCCCAAGTCGGGGTCAACTTCTTATCGCAACCGGCTCCTTTGAAATGGAAAAACTTCCCGAAGTCCTGAGGCTCAGAAAAGAGGTTCGATGGTCGACCGGGGTTAATGAACGGGCCAGCGTTTTAAAGGTAGGAAGTTCCCAAGATGCGTTGATATACCTCCTTGAAGTGGAAGATTTACGAGAGGTCATCAAATTAATCCTGGCCTTTAAAGGATTGGTGCGATGGGATTTCTCTCTGGGAATATCTCCCGATGAGGACTTCATAGATACTCTGAACCAGGGGTAGTGAAGGGATGAGGGAGCCGGTACACCCGATTCACGGTAAAAGGTCCCCTGATCCCTTCCTCTTTAAAGGATGCCTAAAAAGATAAAAATTACCGCAGGTGAAGTCGAAATGGAAGCTCAACTGAATGATTCTCAAACGGCCAAAGCCATATGGGATGCCCTCCCTATTCAGGCTAGAGGTAATACCTGGGGGGATGAGATCTATTTCAGCATTCCGGTTCAGGCTAAAGCAGAAAATCCCACCGAAGAGGTTGAGGTGGGAGACCTGGGTTATTGGCCACCGGGTCATGCCTTCTGTATCTTCTTTGGTCCTACCCCGGTCAGTAGCGGCCCTAAACCCAAGCCGGCCAGCGCCGTCAATCCGCTTGGAAAAGTCCTGGGAGATCCAAAAGCTTTTAAAAAAGTACGTTCCGGAACCGAAGTTAAATTGGAAAGAGCGGAATAAGAGGTAAAAATTAACTCTCCCATCCAAAGCAGCCTTACAAAATCACCCCGAAGGGTAGTATACTGTTACCTTAATTTTGACCTCATAGGGCTGCTTTCACTCCCCAGCTCCCCTCTTCCGCAGCGTGGGAGAGGGGCCGGGGGTGAGGGTCACTTAAACATTAAGCAAAATTAAAGTAACAAAGCAGTAGGTTTTCTAGGAATCCAAGGGAATAGATCCCACCAAAACTCTCTCCGCCATCCCAGGGAAGGAGGCCTTGGGGTAGCGTCCTACCTGCCGGACCATAACGGGAAAAGATGGGGAAAAAGGGGCCTGATAAACCTACCCGTGAAAGCTCCGTTTCCCCTCCCCTTAAGATTAGAAAAATCCTTGAGTCAATCCTTATAAAAATCTTTACATTTCTTTTAAACTTACCTAAATTAGATAGGAATCTATAAAGCCTGGATAACCAGGGGAGTCAGCTCAGAAGTAGGAGGTTTCTTTCAATTAATTAGGTGACTTAATAAAGTTAACCTACCTAGCCAAAAGGGGGTATTTGTGAAAGATGTGGAACATCACCGATTCTATAAAAACTTATGGTGTAGAGAGATGGGGAGCCGGGTATTTCAGTGTTAACAAACAAGGACATCTCATGGTAAAACCTTCGAAGGAAGATACTCGAAGTATCGATATCAAGCAAGTTGTGGATGCCCTGGTTCAAAAGAATGTATCCCTACCGATTGTTTTACGTTTCCCTCAGATCCTGGAAACTCAGGTTAAACTACTCCATGAGAGCTTCAAAAATGCCATGACCGAGTTTAACTACGGCGGCGATTACATGTGTGCCTTTCCCATTAAGGTGAATCAAAGAAAAGAAGTCACCGAAGAACTCTTGAGAGTGGGAAAAAAATACAATCTGGGACTCGAAGTTGGTAGCAAAGCTGAATTACTTATCGGTCTGTATTTATTGGATAATCCCCATGCCTTACTTATCTGTAACGGTTACAAGGATGATAAGTTTATTCGCATGGCTTTAGCCGGTTTAAAACTGGGTAAAAACGTCGTTCTGGTGGTGGAGTACGCTGCAGAATTGGAAAGAATTATCCAAATCTCCAAGGAAATGGGAATTCGCCCCCCTATCGGACTGAGAGCTAAATTAACCTCTAAAGGGAGTGGACGATGGGAAAAATCAGGTGGGGAAGCGGCTAAATTTGGGCTCAGTACCATTGAAATGCTCCAATGTATTCGAATGCTCTCTGATAATAATATGTTGAATTGCCTGCAAATGGTTCATTTCCACATTGGGTCCCAGATAACCGACATTGAAAAAATACAGGGTGCGGTGAAAGAGGCAGCCCGGGTTTATGCAAAGCTTAAGAAAGAAACTCCTCAATTGATCTATCTCAATGTAGGTGGTGGATTAGGTGTGGACTACGATGGGAGCAAAACCTCTTTTGATTCCAGTATCAATTATTCTATTCAGGAATATGCAAATACCGTTGTGTATACCATAGGGGAGATTTGTAAAAGCGAAGATGTGCCCAAACCTACCATCATAACCGAAAGTGGCCGGGCTTTAGTGGCCTACCACTCGATGCTGGTTATGAATGTGCTTGGAGAAATAGAATACCCCTACGATGAGATCCATGAGGTAAAGATAACCGAAGACACCGCCCATGTAGTTAAAGAGCTCTATGATATCTGGCAGGGTATCAACGCAAAGAACTACCGTGAATACTACCATGATGCCTTACAACAAAAAGAAGAGCTCTTTACACTGTTCAATTTAGGTTATTTGAGTCTGGAAGATCGGGCTTATGGGGAAATACTGTTCTGGGAAATCTCTGAAAAGGTCCAGCAACTCACCCAACCCATCAATCGACTCTCTGAAGAGTTTCTTCGACTACGGAAGTTATTGTCCAGCAAGTATATCTGTAACTTCTCGGTATTTCAATCCATGCCGGATAGCTGGGCCATCGATCACCTGTTTCCTATTCTACCTATCCATCGGCTCGATGAAGAACCTACCATCGAGGCAACCCTGGTGGATTTGACTTGCGATTCAGATGGAAAAGTGGATCGCTTTATCGACATTCGGGAGATCAAAGAGACTATCCGACTCCACCCCCTTACTAAAGACCCTTATTACATCGGGGTTTGCCTGTTAGGGGCCTATCAAGATGTCATGGGGGATTTCCATAACCTCTTCGGAAGTGTCAATGAAGCCCTTATCGTCATCGATGAACGAGGAAACTGGTATATCAAACAGATTGTGAGAGGCCACTCGGTTAGTGATATGTTAAGCTATGTGAGATATAACAGAGACCTTATGCAAGCCTCACTCCAGACTCTGGCCGATCGATTGGTACGAGATGGAAAACTCAGTAAAGAAGAAAGTGAGAAGATCCTTGAATATTATAACAATGAGCTAAACGGATATACATATCTCTCCTAATGTTCCCTCGTCGTAACGATTTTAGCCGTCTTTCACCCAAAGGGCTAAAGTCGTTACTACTCATCTGTCTATTTTTTCTTTAACCGGCCATAAAGGTTCCACTGGAAAAGAATCGGAAAGAGAATCAAGCCATCAACATATCCTTAAATTAGCCATTCCTGCTCTGGGAACTCTGGCCGCAGAGCCTTTAATGGGTCTTTTGGATACGGCTCTGGTAGGTCATCTGGGATCGACTGAGTTGGCAACACTGGGAGCGGCCAATACTCTGCTGAACTTCTTATTTACCAACCTGATTTTTCTCGAATATGGAACTACGGCCCGATTATCTCGAAGGTTCGGAGCCGGAGAAATAGATCTTCTCATCCAGGAAGCCATCCAGATGGGATGGCTGGCCACCGTGCTCGGGTTTTTGATAACCGGAGTCCTGTTTTTCTTCTCCCGTCCGTTTCTCCAACTTCTCCACGTAACTCCAGAGGTCCTTTCCATGGGATCCCTCTACCTTTCCATCCGAGCCCTGGGAGGAATTCCCGGTTTATGGATTCGTTTAGGTAATGGAATATTCCGTGGACTTCAAAATACCAAAACCCCTTGGATGATCGCCACCGGTATGAACCTTCTCAATGCACTTTTAAGTATTATCTTAATTTTTGGCTGGCCCACCTTGGGGATACCTGCCTTTAGAATCGTGGGAGCAGCCTGGGCTACGGTAATAGCTACCTGGGTTGGTGGGGTTACCTTTTTATTATTTGTAGGCCGCAGTCTGCGGGCTGTAGGTAGCCCTCAGAAAGTTCAAAATCCAGAATCCAATCCCGGAGTGATCCAAAAGATAAAAAGTAGCCGATTTATCAACCTTCGTCTACGAACCGCTGTTCTCCGGCCTCGCTGGGAAATCCTTGGGGATATGTTGGCTATAAGCCGTGATCTGTTACTCCGAACCCTTGCCCTGCAAGCCGCCTTATTTACCGGATCCCGAATGGCAGCAGGCTTTGGAACGGCTTCTTTAGCCGCCCATCAAGTGGGGTGGCAGTTGTGGACCTTTTCAGCTTTGTTATTGGATAGCCTGGCTATTGCCGGCCAGGCCCTAGTTGGAAAAGCCTTGGGAGCCGGCCAGGTCAACTATGCTCGATTTATCGGAAACCGCTTATGTCGGTGGGGCCTCGGATTGGGAACTATCTTTTGCCTTGGATTTTTAATGTTGCAAGATCTTTTACCCAGGATTTTTACCCAAGACCCCCAAGTATTGGAGACCGTAAACTCAATTTTTGGACTGCTGGCAGGCATGCAGATTCCCAATTCTGTCCTCTTTGTGTTAGATGGTCTTCTGATCGGTGCATCGGATATGGTTTTTATTCGAAATTCCATGGTCTCCCTGGGATTACTGGGAATTCTCTTAACCTGGTTGGGGGGAGCTGTTGGCGGAAATCTCCAAGGTGTCTGGATCGGCATTACCCTGTTTATGCTGACCCGATTGGGGATTATGGGTTTGCGCTGGATGGGAAAAGGCTGGATTCGATAAGATTTAAAAATTCAACACCTTGCCACGGCCACATGACGTTGCCGTGGCAGACCAGGAGGTATTGGAGTTATTTCTTTTTAGAGAGTTACTCTTGTAGCTCCCCAGGTAAATGGGGTCAAGAAGATGGTAAATAAGCATTAATTTGCGTGGGACCCCGATCCTTTATCTGGATCACCTGCTCATAAGTTATATATCCCGGTTTCTCAATCCGTAATCGATGAGGGCCGGCTGCCACGTTATAAAGTGTCAGAGGAGTCATTCCATAATATTGCTCATCTAGAAAAACATGGGCCTGGGGAGGAATAGAATTGACAGACAGAGTACGGTCAGAAGCCTGAGAGGGATAGGGCTGCGATGGATAAGGCTGTACAGGGTAAGGTTGCGGGGCCGTAGGAGAATAAGGGGGAGGACCAAAAAATTGAGGTGAATACGGATAAGATGGGGCCATAGAGGGGGGATAGGGTTGCACAGGGTAAGGTTGAGAAGGATAAGACGGGGGAGAGGACTCAAAGCCGGGGTCATACTCGGTATAACCCAGATAATGAATAACATAAAAGGCACAGGAAGCACGCCCCCACTGGTAGCCCGGCTGAATTTTTGTTCGAGATTGATCCCGAATTTGTTCGCGGATATAGTTTGCAATTTGATTTGGATCCCGAGGTCCCTGATACTGGAGCCTTTTTTCAAATCGTCTGGTAACAACCGGAGGCTCTCCATCGGGCCCTGGGAGAGGTTCACGGGTATATTTTCCTCCCCATGTCGTAGGATTTCCCCACTCGTTGGACCAGATGGGAGGTACACTTACCCCATCAAAGAACCAGTGGTAATATCCATCTGTAGAAGTAATTCCCTCCAAAAGTTCCAGCCCTGAAGGGCCTTCAATCATCAAATTATACCCTGAATATTTGTTGGGTATTGTATAGACACGACCCGCCCTGGCCAGGTTATCTCGAGAATATGAGTTAGGAAACAGAACCGTTACATTTCCCGTAGAATCAATATCATAAAGTGTGACATAACTATCCTGATCCACCGTAAAGGAAACATCAATGTATTCTCCCGTATAATAGGTGGATCCGCATCCTTTATTGGTCCAGATGCTGAGGTTAACTTCACCTTGCCGGGGGACCGGAATAATACGTTCAATCGACGTCTTGGGCCCTTCTCCACGATCTGTAGGCGGCCTGGGTCTTTCGGGTCTCTGGGCATAGGTATCGGCCATATGGGGTAACCAAAAGGCCATTCCAAACAGAATAAAATACAAGGATTTTATAAACCTCATGGCTTCTTCTCCTTTTCCTTTAATAAAATAAAAAGTGCTCGTGTAATTGGATTATTAAGACACAATCAGATGCTAGAGATTAACCGAAGTTGAGGGTTAAGTCAAGAAAATACGTAACCTTTTCAGGGTGAAAAGGTATAATTCTCTGTCAATTCCATTAACCGAGGACGGTTGACCTACTTAGATTTGAGCAAAGCAATTAGATCAAACAGATTCCGATTCTTTCAGAGATCAGATGAGAAGAAAGCATTGTAAGTAGGTCGAACGTCCTCGTTTGACGAGCGAGAAATCCTCAACCTTATTGTGGTGTTGGTAACAGAGTTTAAGGGGACAGGATCATTGCATCCAGGGCCTCCATTACGGTGGTAACAATGCTGCTACGTTTGAAGCAGGGCTTCTAATGGAGGATCATTGCATCCAGGGCCTCCATCACGGTGGTAACCGGCAGGGATTCTAATCCTCCAGAAAGGTTCTCGACAGCAGGAAGGGTCGGATGAACAGACGTCATTTTTATTTCAGCCTGAAGGATTTTGACCTTTTTTCCAAGAGGTCTCCAGATTTTAGGATGACTGGGCCCAAAGAGTGCAATGACAGGGGTACCAACGGCAGCTGCCAGGTGGGTTACGCCCGAATCGTTTCCCAGGTAAATCCGGCAACGCTCCAAAATAGCGGCCAGAAGCCAGAGGGGTTTATTTTCGACCGGGACCGGATGTATCCCTTGGGAAAGTTCAAGTACTTTTTGAACATTTTCTTTATCTGCAGGTCCTGAAATGAGGAGAATGCGAGCCTGATAAGATTTAGAGGCTTCCAGACAAACCCGGGCAAATTTCTCAGGAGGCCAGACTTTTTTTAAGCTTCCACTCCCTGGATGGACGGCCAAGACCGGGTACTCCCTTTCCATGGGAAGCCGATTCTCTTTCCAAAACAGGTGAGCTTCCTCTTGGGCCCAGGGAGGAGGTTGAATTCTGGGATAATAGAGGTCGGGTATTTGTTCACCGGTAAAATCTTCAGCGTTCCCGGGTAAATGGGCTGTTTCTAGATTCAAGTCTAATCTTTTTAAGGTATTGAGGAGATATTTTACAACATGAATGGGGTTTTCTTGGGAAGGAAAGGGATTGAAATTATAAACCAGGGTTGCCCCTGTTTTACCGAGATTTTCGGTCCAGAGTCCTTCTGGATCCTGTTTGTAGGAGAGGATTAAATCAAAACTCCCGAAGAAGCGGACTAAATCGGGAGGAAGAGGCGCATCTTTTACAAAAAAAGCTTCCAGGCCCCTGCGCTCGATAGAGCTGATGTGATGGGCATAGGCCTCACCCAAAACAAGTTGCAACCGTTCCACATAACCCATGACCTCCAGGTAGGCTTCAGGAAAGGCCTGTCTTAAAGCCCGGATTAAGGGAAGCATGAGAAGGGTATCTCCCAAGGCACCGGCCCGGATAACCAGAATACGGCGAATTTTATCCGGCTTATGGCCTGCTTTTCCTTCACCTCCTAAACTTTTCATCCGGGATCCGAAGGCGCTCAACCACTTCCCCACCGATGAGATGCCGTTCGATAATTTCCATGACATCTTCTGGGGTTCGAACATTTCCATACCAGACTCCTTCCGGGTAGATCACAACGGAAGGACCGAATTCGCAGGCATCAAGACAACCCGCCTTATTAGCTCGAATGATGCCCTTGAAGCCCCGGCGATAAAGTTCTTCTTTAAAAAGTTCGGCTATTTTTTCAGATCCCTTCTCGGAGCAGCATCCCTTCGCATGACCCGGGGGACGTACATTAATACAAATAAAGATGTGATGTTTAAAACGCGACATGATCCTTACTCGTAGGCTTGTGCTAATAATTCTACAGGATGTAGAACCTCAGCCGACATTCCGTGCTTTTGGACTCCCATTCTAATCTGTAAGATACAGCCTGGATTTCCCGTTGCAATAATATCCGCCTGGGTAGCTTTAATATGGGCCATTTTACGTTCTAACAACTTCATGGACATCTCGGGATGGGTAATATTGTAAATTCCGGCACTCCCACAGCACCAGTCCGCTTCTTTAATCTCTACAAATTCCAGTCCGGGGATCGACTGCAAGATGATACGCGGTTGCTTACTTATTTTCTGACCATGGATGAGGTGACAGGGGTCGTCATAGGCTACCCGTTTACGAATCTCTTGGGTGGGTTTCTTGAAAGAAATTTCGACCAAAAACTCAGAAATATCCCGCACCTTCTGGCTGAAGGTTTTGGCTTTCTCAGCATAGTTGGGGTCGTGCTCCAAAAGAATTCCGTATTCTTTCAATGTGGAGCCACATCCGGCAGCATTGATGATAATAAAATCTACCTGGGCCCGATCGAACACATCGATATTATTTCGGGCCATTTTCTTGGCCACTTCCCGGACTCCTCCATGAATGTTCAACGCACCACAGCAGTTTTGATATCTAGGGATGACCACTTCGCATCCGTTCTCGGTAAGAACTTTAAGGGTAGCCTGATGAATAGCAGGAAACATCTCCTTCATGACGCAACCCGAGATCAAGCCGACCCGATATTTTTTCTCCCCTTTAGCCGGGACGACTTCGGGTAGATTTCCTGCTGAAGCAGGAAGTGGCGGGAGCATCTGCTCCATCTGCTCCAGATTTCCCGGAAGTATTTTAAGAAGTCCGGAACGACGAACGAAGGATTGCAGTCCGGACCGTTGATAAAACCGGAGAAGTGAGGCAAGAAGCCTGATCCGTTTGGGATAAGGAAAAATACCCTTAAAAACCGTATCCCGGATTAGTCTGGTAAGGAAAGGTCGCTTCCAGTTCCGCTCGATCTGGCCTCGGGCTGCTTCCATGATTTCTCCAAAGTGGACCCCAGAGGGGCAGGCAGTTTCGCAAGCCCGACAATCCAGACACAGGTACATATGTTCCACAAATTTCTCATTAATAGGAAGAATCCCATCGGCAACCGATTTGATTAAATAAATTCGTCCACGAGGAGAATCGGCTTCTACCCCAAGTTCCCGATAAGTAGGGCATTTCTGCAGGCAAAGTCCACAGTGGATACATCCCAAAATCCTATCGTAGTTGGGTGGATCTATATTATCAAACCCTAAATTTAGAACATTGGATTCTGCTGTTTCCATTTACAATCCTCCCACAAACCTCCCCGGATTTAAAATGTTATGGGGATCGAATTGGGCTTTAATTCCCTGCATCAGGCGAAAGCTACTTCCCGGGTGCCCCCAGATATCGATCCTTTCTTTCAAATTAATGGGAGCCAACTCCACAACCAGATTTCCACCTAAATTAACAACCGAAGTTCTCAGTTCCTCAATCATTTTAACCCATGTTTCTATAGGAGTTTCCGGCCGGGAAAAGTAAACATAAACGATTCCATTTCCTGCATGGGCTTGAAGCAGACCGGGTACTTCATACCTTTTTTCCATCCCATGGACAATTTGGAAAAGTTCCCCAACGGTTTTGGGGGGGATACTGGCCTTACAACTTAAGGTTGTACGGGTATGGGTAGTGGCCAGTGTGAAAAACTCCCGAATAGATCTCCGGAGTTTCCCTTCTGTCTCTCCGGCTAAAATCAGGGTATCGGTTGCGCCGGATTCTTTACAAACCCTTTCTGCCTGGGTTACCTGCCGTTCGACTGCTTCCGGCACCTCATCGGCTCCCATGGCTACGATGAAATTATTTTCAGGGGTTTGAATCTCAATAACCCGACTTAACAAGGTTCCGGCCAAGGGATTAAACAACTCCAGGAACGCCGGACTCAGTTCGGATTTGAAAATCCTGGTGACAGCTTCAAAGGCCGTTGAGAGGGACGGAAAGGTGGCCCACAGAGTTTTCTCCATCCTGGGGAGAGGACGAAGCTTAAAATTAGCCTCCACAATCACCCCTAAAGTTCCTAAAGCTCCTATATAGAGCTTATTCATATCATACCCGGCCACATTTTTAACAACCTTCCCCCCACCCTTGGTTACCATACCGCCCGGGTGAACCACCTTGATTCCGATAACCAGGTCTCGCGCCGTTCCATAAAGAAGTCTGCAAGGTCCAGAGGAGTTAGTGGACAAAATCCCACCGATGGTGGCCTTGGAAGCAAAGGGAGGATCCAATGCCAGAAATTGACCCCTTTGAGCAAGGGTACTTTGAAGATTTGCCAAGGTAATACCGGCCTGGGTCCTCACGGTTAGATCTGCCGATTCGTATTCAAGTATTTGGTTGAGGCGGGTCAATGAAAGAACCAAATCAACCCTTTTGGGAATTCCACCCAAATGCATCTTCGTCCCACTTCCACGGGGAATAACACTGACTCCCTCTTTATCGGCCAGGGCCAGGATTTCAGAAACTTCCAGAATGGTACCCGGGAAAACGATGGCTTTGGGAACCCGACCTTCTACCCTGTAGGGATCCATCTCTGAGGTCAAAAGGTGGGGTTCCCCAACAATATTGATAAGCTCTTTGATAAGGTTATCCAAGATAAATGAGAATAGAAGAATAAAAGAAGGAGAAAATAAGCCATCTACGATTTATTCTTCCGTTCTTCCTTTCTCCTATTCTCTCCCTCGAGAATTTCCTTTCCCTAAGCTACTTTACCGTAAAACCTGGCTTCTGCACTGCAGCCTTTGGAGGTAGGAAATACCTTTCCTGGATTCAGCAGATTATCCGGATTAAAAACGGTTTTAACTCGACGCATGGCTTCTAAATCTTCAGGAGTAAAGATCCAGGGCATATAGTTGTTTTTTTCGACTCCGATCCCGTGTTCTCCCGTGATACTTCCTCCCACGTCCACACAAACTTTGAGGATTTCCCTACCCGCTTCCAGGGCTTTTTCCACCTGTTTTTTATCGCGAAGATCAAAGAGGATAAGCGGGTGAAGATTTCCATCTCCGGCATGGAAAACGTTGGGAATACGCAGTCCATATTTTTGGGAGATTTCGGCTATTTTCCTTAAAACTTCCGGCAGTCGGGTTCTGGGGATCACACCGTCCTGGGTATAATACGTAGGGGAGAGACGACCGATGGCACTAAAGGCACCCTTACGGCCCTTCCAAATTATGGCACGTTCTTCCTCAGAGCGGGCAACACGGACTTCTCGAACCCGATTTTCCTTACAAACCTGGATAATCTGATCTGCCAGCTCTTCCATTCCCTCCTTAAATCCATCCAGTTCAATAATGAGGACGGCCCCGGCATCCAGGGGATAACCGATTTGGGTAGCTGCCTCTACCGCCTGAATGACCAGGTTATCCATCATTTCCAGAGCTCCTGGAATGATTCCCCGGGCAATAATTCCCGAAACGGTACTGCTGGCGTCATCCACTGTATCAAAAATACCCAGTAGGGTTTTAACTGCTTCCGGTTTATGCATAATGCGTACAATCGCTTTGGTTACCAATCCGAAGGTTCCTTCGGAGCCTACCAGAATCCCGGTTAGATCATAGCCCAGGGGATCTTCCATCTTACCCCCCACTTGAATGACCTCTCCATCCGGCAAAACGACTTCCAGACCCAATACATGGTTGGTGGTGACTCCATATTTCAGGGTGTGAGGTCCTCCGGAATTTTCGGCAATGTTTCCGCCGATTGTACAGGAAGCCTGGCTCGAGGGATCCGGTACATAATAGTATCCTTGCTCTGAAAGGGCTTCACTGAGATGTAAGTTAACAACCCCCGGTTCCACCACGGCCCGCTTGTTTTCATAATCAATTTCCAGGATTCGGTTCATCTTACAAAACTCGATGACAATCCCTCCCTGGAGAGATAAAGCTCCTCCGCTCAATCCCGTTCCGGCTCCGCGACCGACGAAGGGAATTTTTTCTCGATAGGCAAACTTAACAATATCGACCACTTGTTGCGTGGAGGTGGGAAAAACAACCACATCGGGAGGAGCTTTATCGATGGTATGACCATCACATTCATAGACGATTAAATCCTCCCGGGTTGACAGAACATTCCCAACCCCGACAATCTTGGCCAGTTCGGTGACCCATTTTTTCTTGTCCATAAACACCCCCCCCATTGAATTTTTGGTTCTTTTAATAATTTTTAAGCCCCCTTACTACGATATACTTGAAATGAATCCCTGTCAATCTTTCTGTGGTCTTTTTGGGAAAATAATCCCCTTCCTTACCTATCAAAGACCTTGACAGGGGAGAGGCCCTATCTTATACATTTAAAGTATGAAGCATATCATTATAGGAACCGCCGGGCATATCGATCATGGCAAAACAGCCCTTGTCAAAGCCTTAACAGGTATTGATACCGATCGACTTAAGGAGGAAAAAGAACGTGGAATTACCATTGATTTAGGATTTGCTTTTCTTCGCCTCTCCCCGGAAATCGAATTGGGAATCATAGATGTCCCGGGTCACGAGAAGTTTGTAAAAAATATGCTGGCCGGGGTGGGTGGGATTGATCTGGCCCTTTTCGTCATTGCAGCCGACGAAGGGGTTATGCCTCAAACGGAGGAACATCTTGCCATTTGTCAACTCCTTCAGATCCAGCAGGGGATAGTGGCTTTGACAAAGTCCGATCTGGTCGATGAAGAATGGCTGGAACTGGTGATAGAAGATGTAAAAAATTTTATAAAGGGCTCCTTTCTAGAAAAGGCCCCCATTGTTCCCGTTTCTTCCAAAACAGGGGTCGGCATCGATCATCTCAAGGGGGAATTAGAAAAACTGGCCCTTCAAGTCCAACCTCGAAATGCTGCAGGTATTTTTCGTCTTCCCATTGATCGGGTTTTTACCGTTAAAGGATTCGGTACCGTCGTGACGGGTACCTTAGTTTCAGGGGTCGTTCAGATCGAGGATACCCTGGAGGTTTTACCCAAGAAGTTAAAAGCCCGGGTTCGGGGAATCCAAACCTATAACCAGAGTGTTCAAAAAGCCTGGGCCGGGCAACGTACCGCCCTGAATTTGCATGGGCTTGAAAAAGCAAACCTGGAACGCGGAGACGTATTAATAGAACCCGACTTGGTTGAAGCTACTTATATGCTGGATGTCCACCTCCAGCTCCTGGCAAAAGCCGATAAACCCCTTAAAAATAGGACACGGGTTCGGTTCCATGTAGGAACCAGTGAGATCATGGCCCGGATCGTTCTCCTGGATCGCGAAGAATTGGAGCCGGGTCAGGAAACATTTGCACAAATTCATCTGGAAGCACCTGGAGTTGTTTTGGCCGGGGATCGTTATGTAATCCGGAGTTACTCTCCGGTTATCACCATAGGTGGAGGAGAGATCCTCAATCCTCATCCCCAAAAGCACAAACGGTTTGCCCCGCAACCCTTGAAAGATCTCAGGATACTCAGAGAAGGGTCTCTGGATCAGGTGATAGAAGTTTATGCCCGGTGGAATCGATGGAAGCCCGTTAACGTGCAAACCCTGTTAGGTCAAATAACCGCCTCAAAGCAAAATATCCGGTCTGAGTTGGAAAAGCTATCGGAACAGGGAAAACTGGTTCTCATGGACCCGGAAGCTCGAATTTTTATTCATCGAGATACCTATGAAGAATTGAAAGGAATGGTCCAGACCTACTTGAAAGATTTTCATGCTAAATATCCCCTAAAATTGGGAATGTCCAAGGAGGAACTCCGAAGCAAGCTTCCGGAAGAGCTACCTATTCAGATTTTCAATAAAGTTTTAGAAGAACAAACAGAAGCCGGGATCTTGACCGTGGATAAAAAAATAGTTCGATTAAGTACCCACCATATCCAATTATCCCTTGAGCAGGAGCAAATCCGGCGCAAACTTGAAGAGATTTATTTATCAGGAGGATTTCAACCTCCCAACTATGAAGAGGTTTTAGAAAAAATCGGTGGAAATAGGGAACTTGTCGAAGAGATCTTTCAATTTCTCCTGGAAGTCGGAACCCTTGTTCGGGTTCGAGAACCCATCTTTTATCATCGAAGTAAGCTGGAAGAGATTAAATCCACCGTAGTCCAATTCCTAAAGGACAAAGGGAGTATAGAGGTAGGAATCTTAAAAGATCTCCTGGGGATCAGTCGAAAGTATGCCATCCCCTTGTTGGAATACTTTGATTCGCTGGGTTTAACGATCCGAACGGGAGATACCAGGGTCCTGAGGGAGTTATAGTTTTTTAAAGATCAATTTCACCTTTTCACCCACAGAGATCACATCGTTATCCGATAAAGCGTATTCCTTAATTTTCTTTCCGTTAACAAACGTTCCGTTCGCACTTCCCAGGTCCCGAATAATAACCTGTCCGTTTTCGAAGCTTATTTTGGCATGGTATCGGGAGATTGAATCCTGATCTATTCTCAAGGTATTATCTTTGGCCCGTCCAATGGTCAGGGATTCTTCTGGTAAAATCATAAAAGGTTTATCTTCCTGACCTTCTTCCTTAAGGATTACAAAGGCCTGTTCCGATTCAACCATTTGTTCTAAATCGATATCTTCTTCCGCTTCGGTCAGTTCGGTGTCAGAAAAGTCATTTTCGGAAGACAGGGTTTGGGTGGCACTAAAGTTGAACTCGAATTCCTCTTCGAGAGGTTCCGATGAAGTTGGCGAGACTGCTTTTGGGGCAATCCCGGCTTCCTCTTCAGCCGGTTGAAAGGAGGATTCTTTAGCTTCTTCAGGGGGTATTTCAAAGTCTTCCAGTTCAAGGGGCAGAGTTTCCATAGGCTCTGTAACTTCTTGCTGAAGGTTTAGAATGAGTCGATAAAAAGCTAACTTATCCGAAAGGGCCTGCAATTTTTCCTTTTGATCTTTCAGGAAATTAATCTTATCCGAAGCCAGGGAAAGAAAAGCGGCTTTTGTATATTCTCCCACCATGCAACGAAATTTAAGTTCCTCATATTCAAAAGCCACCGGCTTGACAATCTCTACCAGTTCATCCCGTTTCCGGAGCATCAGGTCCATTTCATCCTTTAACTTTTTCTCTTTTTCCTCATGTTCGGCGGCGATTTCTTGCAATCTTTTCTGATAATCATTCTTAACCTTTTCGTAGGTAATGGGAGAGACTTTACTCTTATAACGTTCTGCCCTGGCCAGGTAAGAAGAGAGTTGATTTTTTTGGGATCGAAGTTCGTGGAGCCTTTTTATAAAACCCTCGTCGGAGAGGGTGATACCCAACTTAGCTAAGACTTCTGTGGCTTTTCTAAAAGGATTTGTGGACATAATTTTGTCTGTTATTCGTTGTCCGTTGTTGGCTGTCGGTTAGTAGCAACGGACAACGAACAACGATCAAACAAACAAGGGAGCCAGTACCAGCGTTATGGTGCTGAGCAACTTAATCAGCACATGGAGAGAAGGACCGGCTGTATCTTTAAGGGGGTCTCCGACCGTATCACCGACCACAGCAGCTTTATGAGCATCGGATTTTTTACCCCCATATACCCCTGTTTCAATGTACTTTTTGGCATTATCCCAGGCTCCCCCTCCGTTGTTCATGATGGTGGCAGCAAGGATACCAGCAATGGTTCCGATCATTAGAAGCGCCGCAACGGCCTCGGCTCCTAAACCCACCATTCGGAAAAGGAGACCCACCACAACCGGCATTCCTACGGCCAGAACACCGGGTAATACCATTTCTTTTAAAGCTCCCAGTGTCACGATATCCACACACCGGGCATAATTCGGCTTAGCTTTTCCTTTCAGAATTTCTGGATTCTCTTTAAACTGGGCCCGCACATCGTTGATAACGTAGTAAGCCGCTTTTCCCACAGCCCGGATAGCGAGTCCACTGAACAGGAATACCAGCATGGCTCCCAAAAGCCCTCCAATAAACACTTCCACTTTAGCGATATCTACCGAATGGAAAGGTTTACCGGTAATATGGGCAACCTCGTCCAGATAGGCGGAAAAAAGCAAAAAAGCGGCGAGGGCTGCGCTTCCAATGGCATATCCTTTGGTAAGGGCCTTGGTGGTATTCCCAACGGCATCCAATCGGTCGGTTTTTCTGCGGACTTCATCGGGTTGTTGGGACATTTCGATAATGCCGCCCGCGTTATCGGTAATAGGCCCAAAGGTGTCCATGGCCAAGATATAGGCGCATGTGGCCAGCATACCCATGGTAGCCACCGCCGTTCCGTACAGTCCACCCCCTTCCATTCCTTTTTGTCCACAGTAATAGGAAAAGAGGATGGCGGCAGAAATCACAACCACCGGAAGTGCCGTACATTCTAGAGCAACCGACAGTCCGGTAATAATATTTGTAGCCGGTCCGGTTTGAGAAGCCTGGGCGATTTCTTTAACGGGGCGATATTTGTATTCGGTGTAATATTGGGTAATATAAACAAAGGCAATACTGGTCAAAATTCCTATAAAACCTGCTAGAAAGAACCAGAGATTGTTCTTGAGCATAGTTGCGGTTGCAATATAAAAACCGATGGTAGCCAGAACAGCCGTTACGTAATAGCCCTTATTGAGGGCTTTCATAGGATCTCCCTGTTCATCGGTTTTAACCACCATGACGCCTGCCATACTGGCTATGAGTCCAAAAGCCCGGGCCAGGAGGGGAAATAAAATTCCCTTGATTCCAAAGTGGGGGAATAAAGCAACTCCCAAAATCATGGCACCGATGTTCTCTGCCGCCGTGGATTCAAAAAGATCGGCGCCACGACCGGCACAATCTCCCACGTTATCCCCGACCAGATCTGCAATAACAGCCGGATTTCTCGGATCATCCTCAGGAATTCCGACCTCTACCTTTCCAACCAAATCTGCTCCAACATCCGCAGCCTTGGTGTAAATACCTCCTCCCAATTGAGCAAATAAGGCGACAAAACTGGCCCCAAATCCGTAACCCACTATTAAAAAAGGAACCTTTTGAGGATCCGATAAACCGCCATAGAGAAGGAAAAGCCCCCCGACTCCCAGAAGACTCATGGCAACGACCGTAATTCCAGAAACCGCTCCACCTCTCAAGGCAATAATAAGCGCATTATTTAAACTGGTCAACGCCGCATTGGCCGTACGGATATTGGCACGCACTGAAACATACATCCCAATATACCCGGCCAGGGCGGAACACCCGGCTCCTAAAAAAAAGGCAAAGGTCGTTTTAACCGCCAGGTTCCAGTCCTCTTTCAAGAATCCATAGAGCAGAAGGATCAGCAGGCCTAAAGCCCCACTGAGAATTGCAATGGTTTTATACTGCCTCTTCAAGAAAGCTTCTGCCCCTTCACGTATAGCATTAGATATTTCTTGCATTTCATACTTGCCAGTACCCTGAGCTAAAACAAACCGGGCCAGATACCAGGCAAAACCTAATCCAAGGATACTAATGGCTAAGACTATCACCAAGGTCATAATAATCTCCTTATGTTTCTCCTTATGTTTCTCCTTATCGTTACTACGATATGTGAGTAGCTATTGAGTTTTATTTAAATTAGAAGATTTTTGAATTTAAACACCCAGGTTATTTTAAGACACCCGACGCAGGACAAGAAACAGAGCAGCTTTGTGCAAAACCCCTTATATTATACATCCTTTACCTATAAGAGTCTAGAATTTTGTTTAAGAATTTTGTACCCCCCTTTATGGGATTATGGAAAGACTCCATCTCTTACCACGCCTGTGGAAGCCTTTGTGAAAAACCTTGACTTCAAACAGAGATTTGGATACACCTATCTACAGGCTGAAACCGTTTTATTTTGTAATCATGGAAAAACGCCGTGGGAACGACTCGAAAATGGGAATCAGGTATATTTTTTAATCTTAATTAAATCGAAGAAATCATTTTTTCTTTGAAAACTGGTTTCAAAGATGGGAAAAGAAAAAATATGTTAAAATCCGATCGAACTACAGGTTTCTATGACCCGGCTTTAGAAACTCTTCCCCCCAAAGAGCGAGAAGCTTATGTGGTTCAGAAGCTTCGAGAAATTATGGGTTATGCCTACACCCATGCACCGGCTATCAGGGCCAGATTTGAAGCAGCTCGTCTGACTCCGCAGCATATCCAGACGGTAAAAGACCTGGAGAAGGTCCCAATTACAAAGAAAGATCAGCTTCCCCAACTTCAAAGGGAAAATCCTCCTTTTGGGGGATTTACAACCGTTCCGTCTCATCAACTCAAACGGATTTATGTTTCTCCAGGACCTATCTATGATCCTCAAGGGCCTGAAGAGAGGTATTGGAGGTGTGAAAAGGCCTTGTATGCAGCCGGGTTTCGGAAAGGAGATCTGGTTCAAAACACATTTGCTTATCATTTAACGCCTGCCGGACTTATTTTAGATGAGGCTTTGGTGGCAATGGGGTGTACGGTTATTCCGACCGGAGTAGGAAATACAGAACTTCAGGTTAAAATTTTATACGATCTGAAGGTTACCGGTTACACCGGCACCCCCAGTTTTCTGATGACCCTTCTCAGAAAAGCAGAAGAATTAGGTTATCAACCCCGAAAGGATCTTACGCTGGAAGTTGCTTTTGTTGCCGCCGAAATGCTTCCGGAATCTCTGCGGACGGAGCTGGAAGAAGGCTATCATCTTCTGGTTCGACAGGGATATCTGACTGCAGATGTGGGAACCATCGGATATGAATGTCGGGAAAAATCCGGTATGCACGTACCTGAGGAACTGGTGGTAGAAATCGTAGATCTGGAAGCCGGGAATCAGCTAGGGCCTGGAGAGGTTGGCGAAGTGGTGGTAACCAACTTCAATAAAACCTACCCCCTGATCCGATTTGGAACCGGAGATCTCTCTTATTTTACCGATGAGCCCTGTCCCTGTGGGAGGACCTCCCATCGCCTGGTTAAATTGGTAGGGCGCGCCAGTGAAACGACCAAGGTGAGAGGGATGTTCATTAGACCCGGTCAGGTGGATGAAATCTTAGCCAAACACCCGGATATCGCCAGGGGACAGGTAGTCATTACGCGTGTCCATCATCAAGATGAACTGAAACTTCGGGTAGAGCTTAAACCTGGCATACTGGAATCGGACACTTTAAAGAGTCAATTGGAACAAACCGTACGGGAGGTCATGAAATTGAGGGCTACGATTGAGTTGGTACCTGGAGGGACCCTTCCTGAGGGAGGAAAAAAAATTTTAGATGAAAGAAAATGGGATTAAGTTCAACAGAGGGAAAGAAGGAAGGGGAGAACGGGTCTTTATTCTCCCATTCTCCCCTATTTTTACTTCTTCTCCTCTTTGGTTCCTTCTTTCAGGCCTTCATCGAGTTTGATAACCCGATAAATGCTGTTTTCTCCCCGTTTTACCAGCAAGAGGATCATGTTATCTTTGGAGGATTTAAGGGCTTCTTGATACCCTTTAAGGTCTTTAACTTCAATCCGATTAATTTCCTTGATAATATCACCCCTTCGGATTCCGGCCTCTGCGGCAGGTCCCCCTTCCTCAACCTCGGAAACCAGAACTCCCTTTTCGTCTTTGGGTAGGTTGAGTCCTTCGGCCAATTCCGGAGTCAATTCCTGTACGGCCATACCGAGCTTTTCTTCTTCAATGGTATTACCTTCCTGGCTTGTAGCAGCTTCTGCAACTTCTTCGGGGAACTCTCCAATATTTACTTTGAAGGTTTGTTCTTTCCCATCCCGATTAACCTTTACCTCGACACTCCGACCGGGCTCGGCCCGGGCTGCCAGTTTAGGCAAGTCACTGTATTCGTTAATCTTTTTGCCGTCAAATTCAATCACCACATCCCCGCGCTTAATCCCTGCTTTATCTGCCGGGCTATCGGGAACCACATTAGCCACCAGAGCTCCCTTATGTTCGGCCAGATTAAAGGATTCTGCTAACTCGGGAGTGACCTCTTGGATCATAAGTCCGAGCCATCCTCGGGTTACTTTACCCTTGGTTTTTAGATCCTCAATGATATGCTTGGCCTCATTAATAGGAATGGCAAATCCAATCCCCTGCCCACTGGCCATAATGGCGGTATTGATCCCGATAATTTTCCCTTCCATATTGACAAGGGGACCTCCACTGTTACCAGGGTTAATGGAGGCATCGGTCTGGAGAAAGTCATCGTAGGGGCCTGCACCAATAACACGTCCCTTTGCACTGATAATCCCGGCAGTAACGGTATAATTCAATCCAAAGGGATTTCCCACGGCTATGACCCATTCACCCACTTGAATGGCATCGGAATCCCCAAACTCTAAGACCGGAAGATCTTTTTTAGTATCGATTTTAAGAAGCACAATGTCCGTTTTCGGATCTTTCCCGACGACTTTAGCCGTATACTCCGAATCATCTGCCAGCTTAACCTTGATTTCATCGGCATCTTTAACCACGTGATGATTGGAGACGATATAGCCCTGCTTGTCAATAATAAAACCGGAACCTAAACTTCTCTGTTTGAACTGCTTGGGAGGGTTCCCCCCAAAAAATCGGTTAAAGAAATCCTCACCGAAGAAATCTTTAAATTCTTCTGAACCCCGGAATCCTCGGAATTCTTTCCGTTTCAGGGTATGGCTGGTACTAATATTAACCACGGTAGGTTTAACCTTATTGGCAATCCCTACAAAGTCATGGGGAACCAGGACTCCGGCCATAGATTTTGTTCCTGCATCCGGGGTGGGTTTATCTGCAGCCGGCGATGTGGCCGGTTTGTCGGATTTTGATTCCTGAGCGATACTTAGCAAGGGGAGACTATTAACAGTCAGAATAGCCGTCGTTACACTGACCACGAAGCATAAAAGACCGATTAACCAAATTTGTTTTAAATTTTCCTTATTCATAACTTCCTTGTCTATTAACTGTTGTCCGTTGCCCCTCTTAGGAACTTATACCCCCTGAACAACGGACGACGGGTAGTAGACAGCTTTTAAGGCAAAACTGATCGAGCCACTTTTAATAACTCATCTTCTGAGATTTCTCCTATTAAAGTAACATAGGTGTCCTGTAATTTCCAATTTAAGATCTTTAGTAGTCCTTGGTCATATAATACTCCTTTTTTGTCATTAATGTTCACTTCTCTGGTAGGGAGAGGGGTACCGGAAAAAGATAGTACAGACTTGTCCTGGAAAATGGATAGAGAGCTCAATCCGTCGGAATAAAGTAAATGGACCCGCTCTCCTTTATCCACTTTAATATGGGTGATCCCGGTGAGGGTAAACCCTTCAGGAACATAACCTAAGGGGTGCAACTTAAAATCGATATGTTTTTCTGCTTCAGCCAGATTGGCATATCTGGCTTCTACAAAGGTCTTAACAGGAGTCCCTTCGGGAATTTTGAGAGAGAAAATGTCATTTCCAAGAACAGATCCAAATTTAATTTCCGAGAAAGTCGATAACAGAATGAGATTTCCATTCAGGTCGTAAATCTCAGTCCTTAGGGGGATTCCATATTCTCTATCCACCCATACCTTACGAGCCGGCCGATTGGTATCCTTGGGTTCGAAGAAAATACCGATACTATTTCTGTTAATGATTTGTCCTTGCCTCTCTATGTAAATCTTGTAGTTCTGTTCGATGAGCTGCTCCTTTTCCTTGAGATCTTTCACCACATCCTCGAAAACAGGGGAATTTTTACGAATGACAAAAGCTTCCGATGGAATATAGTGCCAGATATGTTGTCCGTCATCCAGAATGACCTGGGTTTTCTTTTCCTTCAAGGAGAAGATTTCTCGCTTTTCCTTGTTAGCGGGTCCATGGATTACCTGAATACTCTTAACATCTGGTTGACAGGAGGAGTAGTTAACCACAATTTTGACCCCCATATAGCTGATATCCTTAGTTCTGGACTCCCCCAGGGTTTGAATAATGCTATCCAGTTCTTCCCTTTCCTCAGCCCATACCTTATCGGCAATGAAAAGGGTTATTAACCAACTGATCAAGAAAAAGAAAGCGTTTAAAATCGTTAAATCCCATTTCCACTTCATGGACTCAATCTGTCTACCGTATATCTTAGAAGTACCTGGTAATCTCTCCAACATCTGGCTCATCGGTTCATATATCCCACGAATACGGTGTTATCCGTTAGAGGAGTTCGCAACCCCTCCATGGCATGCTGATAGAGATAATCATCAATATTATTGAAATCCGTATTTCCCGATTCGTGGGCAGGCGGGGAATCTAGTTTAGCCTCGACATAATATATATTCTTCTGAGTCTTTGGTTTCATCTCAACATAATAGGTGTTCTTTGAAGGTTCCTGAACTCCCATTTGCTGAAAGTAAAAGATTCCGGCAAGGAGAATCAGAAACAGAACTGCCGCCGTGGCCCAGACAGAAAGAGGATATTTCGAAGTCCATGATAAACCTTTCTTTCCAAAGACCGGAATTTCCTTGTGGACACTCTGCAGGATTTTTTGGGAAAATCCTAAAGAAGGGACCAGGGCTTTCGTTGCTGCATATTGTTTTAAAAGATTTTTTAAGGCACTGATTTCCTTAAGATGTTGATGACACTTTGCACAGGCAGTCAAATGCTGGGTAAGCAATACCACCTCGGCCTCTCGTAACTCCCCATCTGCATATCCGGTTATAAGCTCAAAATATTCCTCACAGTTCATACTTCTACTCCGTAAAATAATCCTTGAGCCTTTCTCTTAAAGCTGCCCTGGCTCTGGCTAATCGAGACCGCACAGTCCCTATGGGGCAATTCAAAACCTCTGCAATCTCCTGATAAGATAAGCCTTCCAGATCATACAGAACCAGGGCCTCTCTTTGATCGTCTGGAAGACTTCCTAAAGCTTCATCAACCTGCGCCAATAACTCCCCTGTTAACAAAGCAGTCTGTGGATTCACTCGCTGGTCCGCTATCTCCAACAAAGAAGGCTCAGCCTCCGACCTCCTATCTCCTATAGGTATAAGAGACCCACGAGAAGAGGCTAAATAGTTCTTACACTTATTGATGGCAATCCGATATAGCCAAGTAAAAAAAGAAGAATTTCCCTTAAATTCTCCTATTGCCTTGAAAGCCGAAATAAAAACCTCTTGAGCCAAATCCTCAACAATCTCAGGATTATTGGTCATACGATGAATCAGACTAAAAATCTGCCTCTGATATCGAATGACTAAGGTCTCAAAAGCCAGCGAATCTCCAGCTTGACATCTCTTTACCAGGCTCTCATCGGTTACCGGCTTTGTGGGTTTCCTCGAATTCAACACGTACGCGATCCTTTTTTCTCGTACTAACTATGGTGAATTCATTAGATTAGACCTGGGAACCAGGCTAAAGTTCCTGTAGCCGAGAAACTTTTAAAGATTTGTAAAGGTTACTTACATCAACCTGTCCGACCGCATTCAAGGTCATTATTATAACAGTATACAACACCTGGGGATACTTATCAACAAGGGTAGCTTTGACCCGATCCTCAATCCTGAATCTTTATCCCCGGAAAACAACCTTAAAATCCCTTAATGACCGATTGGCTTAACTTATGGGGATGACTCCTTCTTTCCATAATAGGTTGTCAAATATTCTATAATCTGAGGGACATCGTCTTTATTGATGGGTGCTCCCATGACCTGAATCATTTTATTAACCGAAGCCTCCCACCCTTTTTTATCCAGGAAAGGTGAATTGATCAGGATATAATCCAGGCTATGGCAGATATTACAATGGGCTTCCACAAGCTTTTTTCCGGGCCCTTCTTTAAGTTTTATTTTTTCCTCTTGAGCCAAAACGGGAGCAGCGAGAATGATCCATAGAATCAAAAGAAAAAAAAGACTTTTCACAGGATCCTCCTTTCCAGAAGTTCGTTTTCCACCAGAAAACGAAGTTTTTATTCCGCGTAAAAACCGCCTCCCATGGGTTTTTTAAATGACTTCTATGTTTATACGCTGAATGACGTTATGGTGATAGCCGGCCGGATTCAGGATGAGTTCAAACGTTTGTGTCTGTCCCAGACGGTTACTGGCCTTGGCCATAACGGTATATTTACCCTTCTCAGTCGGTATAAAGGGATAATTCCAGGGTCTCCAGGAAAACCTTCCGGCGTCGGTCCCCAATTCAGCCTCTTGCCAGGTCTTTCCTCCATCGGTGGAGATCTCTACCCGTTGAATACCGTAACCCCCATCCCAGGCTATTCCTTTAACTTCGATGGGTTGTCCTGACTTGAACTTCTGTCCTTCTTCCAGATTTGTTATCAGGGAGCTGACGACCATCTCGGTGATGGGAGTATTAATCTCTGTTTCTTGAGAGATAAATCGATCTACAATGGGAAATTTACCTTTGGGAATTCTGTAGGCTGCCTTCATCCAAAAACCATCAAAGGGTCGGGTTATAGCCTGAATCTCCGTAAGCTGTTTAACCCAATAGGTACCGGTCCAGCCGGGGACTATTAATCGGGCAGGGAATCCATTCCAGTGGGGAAGCGGTTCCCTGTTCATCTCCCAGGCAATAAGGGTATTTTCATCCAGGGCTTTCCAGACCGGGAGACTCTTCTTAAAATCCGGAGTTTTTTCCAAAACGGCCCCATCGGCACCGTTAAATGTAACTTCGAGAGCTTCTTTTTTAATACCGGCTTTGACCAAAATATCTTTAAGCCGGACTCCCTTCCACCTGGCGTTTCCCATGGCGCCATAACCCCATTGAACTCCCGGCACGTGGGGCTTGAACAATCCCCTTCGATTGCCCGAGCACAAACATAAAGCCGCCATCTCCACCTGCTCAAAATCTCGTTGGAGGTCTTCCAGGGTTAATTCCATGGGTTTTTCTATGGCTTCCCCTCCGATGCTGAGTTTCCATTGCTTGCTATCCACTTGAGGGATATCGGCCAGATGGTATCTTACGAAAAAGACCTCGCTGGGGGTAAACAGTTCATTAAAATATTGAACAGGGGTTTCATAGTTAGGAGGACGGTAGGTTCTCTTGATAAGAGGTTTTTTCCCGGGTAGAGCTTGAAGTATGGCCTCCTCCAAAGCTCCTTGTGGAAGCTCCGGCGGCCCCATCTGAGAACTCTGGGCCAGAAGGGTTTTTGGCAGGAGGATACCGCTTTTAGCCAGAACTAAACTTCCCGCAATACTTTTCAGGAACTTTCTTCGGTTGATCATAGAACGGTTCTTACCACCAGGATACCAGATTCATCAGCACCCAGAGTTCCCATGATAAACCTGGTGCCCAGGGGGTATCTCCTATTAACTACGAGGGATCTTTCCCATCTGCCGGGTCAACTCGATGGCCTCCAAAAAATGAGCCTGGGTAATACGCAAATCTGGATGTTGAACAAGGATTACTTCGGAATCCTCAAAAAACTGCTCCAGAGCCATCAATCGCGCTTTTTTACAAACGGCTTCGATATCCGATCCCACGAAACCTTCAGTCTGCTCGGCCAGTTGATGCAAATCCACATCCTTCAGATGAAGTTGGGCCAGGTAGATTTTAAAAATTTCCTCCCGCTCTTCCAGAGTTGGAATGGGAAACTCCAGAATATAGTCAAACCGGCCTGCCCGTAAAAGAGCAGGATCTACCAGGTCAATCCGATTGGTAGCCGCCAGGAAAATAACCTCATTAAAATCCTTGAGGGTATCCAATTCCCGGAGGAGCTGGTTAACCATTCGTTGCGTGACCCCACTTTCGTCTCCTCCGTATATACGCCGAATCGGGGCAATGCTATCAATTTCATCGAAGAATAGAATACACGGAGAAGTATGCCGGGCCATCTTGAAGACCTCTCGGAGTCCTTTTTCAGATTCTCCCAGCCATTTAGAGAAAAGCCTGGGTCCGTCTACCGTAATCAAGGTAAATCCACTTTCACCGGCCAAGGCCCTTGCCAGGAGGGTTTTTCCCGTACCGGAAGGGCCCGTAAAAAGTAGACTTTTGGGAAAAGCTATTCCGCTGGTTTCATAGAACCGATGATAGCAAGAGGAAAGTCGGATGATGGCCTTGAGCGTCTTCTTCACGTAGGTTAATCCTCCCACGTCCTTGAATTGAAGTACGGGTCTTTCGGCCAGAAACTCTCGTGTGGCTCCGGGTTCGATCTCCTTGAAAGCTTCGATGAAGTCTTCCATGGTAACCTGAAAATCCAGAGCGGGACCCTCCAGCCGAGAAGGGGCCTGGCTATTAATCTCCGGTAAAATCCTGCGAAGGGCAATCATACCGGCTTCTTTGGCGATAGCTTCCAGATCGGCCCCTACGTATCCGTGGGTAATCTCGGCCAGTTTATCCAGATTGACATTGGGAGCCAGAGGCATGGATCGGGTATGAATCTCCAGGATCTGGCGCCGCCCGATTCGATTGGGAACCCCGATGACCACCTCCCGATCAAATCGCCCCGGACGTCGCAGGGCAGGATCCAACACCTCCGGGATATTGGTTGCGCCAATCACCACCACCTGACCCCGGGTTACTAAGCCATCCATTAAAGCCAGAAGCTGAGCCACGACCCGCTTTTCTACCTCTCCCGCGACATTAATCCGTTTGGGGGCAATGGCATCGATTTCATCGATAAAAATTACACTGGGCGCATTACGGCGGGCCTCTTCAAACCTCTCCCGGAGTCTGGCCTCGCTTTCTCCATAATACTTGTTAATGACTTCGGGACCGTTGATGTGGATGAAATGGGCTCCTATCTCATTGGCAATAGCTCGAGCAATGAGGGTCTTTCCGGTTCCCGGTGGGCCATGAAGCAGAACCCCTTTGGGGGGTTCAATCCCCAATCGGGCAAAAACTTCGGGATATTTCATGGGAAACTCGATAATCTCCCGAACCCGCTGAAGCTCTTTTTCCAATCCACCAATATCTTTAAAAGATGCCATAACCTTTATGTAATATGCCGGGTTTACATGGAACAGGCAAGAAAAATCGTTCGTGGATTGATTATTTCCTTGAGAACCCTTAAAGAGTCTGTAAAAATTACTTCATAGCGGTTTTTTAACCTTTACTCCAGGTAATATTAAATTGACAGGATGAAAGGGCTTTGTTAAATAAAAAGCTTAAGTGGAAATTTCAGGTCATTGTTATCACTTCATAACCTGTAAGGTAATTAGAAGGAGAAGAAATCATGGCACTTAGATCTGCTGAACAATATATAGAAAGTTTACGGGATGGTCGTATGGTTTATTACCGGGGGGAACAGGTTAAAGATGTAACGACCCATCCCGATATAAGAGTGGCTATTGAGCATGCTGCCGGGGATTATCACCTGGCAGAAGATCCCCGATACAAAGATCTGATGACCTATCAGGATCCGGAAACGGGAGAAATCAGCAGCCGATATTTTAAAATCCCCAGGAATGCAGAGGATCTTCTGAAACGGCATGAAATGATTTTAACGGGAACCCGAGCCGGTCATGGAGTGGTTCCCATCATCAAGGAAATTGGAACCGATGCCATTTTTGCCCTTTATATCATTGCTAAAAAGATGGACGATCAGCTCGGGAGTCACTATCTTGAACGGGTTCAAAAATATCATCAATACTGTCGGCAAAATGATCTAAGCATGGCTACGGCACAGACAGATGTAAAAGGAGATCGAGGTCTGCGGCCTTCAGAGCAGGAACACCCGGATTATTATGTTCGAATCGTCGATGAAACCAAAGACGGTATTATAGTGCGGGGAGCAAAGGTTCATACCACCTCGGCGGTTGCCGTAAATGAGATCCTGGTAATCCCTACCCGGGCTCTAGGGGAAGGGGATAAAAATTATGCCGTGGCCTTTGCCATCCCGGCCAATACCAAAGGACTTAAGATGATTGTGAGTCCCTTTGGCAGTGTACCTCCCAGTGACTTCCATCATCCGGTAAGCACCCATCATCGGTTGATGGAATCTCTGACCATTTTCGATGATGTCTTCGTTCCCTGGGAACGGGTCTTTATGAAAGGAGAATGGCAGTTTGCAGGACCTTTAGCCACAACTTTCGTCCAATTCCATCGTTTTACGGCTATTTCCTATAAACCACCACTCTGTGAACTGTTCATTGGCGCAGCCGAGCTTATGGCCGAAGCCAATGGGGTTAAAAAGGCTTCTCATATTCGAGAAAAAATCACCCAGCTCATCAGTTATACAGAAACGGTTCGGGCCCTTACCCGGGCTTCTGCCTACGAATGCCATGTGGTAGATCCGGGAATTGCAGTTCCAGATACCCTCATTACCAATATCGCGAAATATTATTTCGCCAGTCATTACCACCAGGCGGTCAGCTGGCTTCAGGACATTGCCGGGGGTCTTCTGGTAACCGGACCTTCTGAAGAGGACTGGCTCAACCCGGAAACCCGTCCCTATATCCAGAAATACCTGGGTGGGGCTAGGGGAATCTCTACCGAGAACCGATTAAAACTATTTAATCTGATCCGAGACCTCACGGCCTCTGATTTTGGGGGGTATCATGAAGTCCTGGCCATCCATGCAGAAGGCTCTTTGGAAGCCCAAAAAATAACTATTTATCGGGAATATGATCCAAAACCCTGTATTGAATTTGTTAAAAGGGTCGCCCAGATTCGAGACTAATACCTGCTCAAAGTCTAAAGTCCAGAGTCAAATTCATCTAGGATTTTAGACTTTGGGCTTTTATAATGAAAAAGTCCACCAAAGGATTTAAGGACCTGGTTAAAGCCTATGAAGAGCTTAGCAAGGAGTATCTGGAAATCAAGAAGTCCGTGGAGAAGTATCGGATTTTGGCTGAGCAACTGGAACGCGAGGTTAAGGAGGAGAGCAAACGACTCAGGGAATTTGAAGCCAAGTATAAAACCCTGGTAGACAGTGCGGGAGATGCCATCTTTACCGTAGACTCGGAAGGAAATTGTATATCCATGAACCGTATAGCAGCCCGTATTATTGGCGGGAATCCCACCGATTTTGTAGGAAAAAATATCTATGAACTCTTCTCCAAAAAAGAAGCTGATTTATACATGGCCCATATTCAAAAAGTTTTTGGAACCGGAGAAGGCACTATTCACGAGCACACCTATAAGATTCCGGGTAAAGAATTCTGGTTTAGTACCAGCTTGGATCCAATCCGGGACGAGACGGGTCAGGTTATTTATGTTTTGGGGATTTCCCGGGATATTACAGAACGCAAGCGAATTGATAAGGAAAAAGAGGTTATCAGCAATGTAAATAAAATCATCGCCTCAAGTCTGGATATTAAAGACGTTTATGAAGCCATCGGGGCCGAGTTAAAAAAAGTTTTCGATTTCGATCGGATGACCGTGAGTCTTTTAGACGAACAAAAAACGGGCTTTCAGATTTATGCCCTGGTCAAGTATTATGAAAGTTTAGAATCCGGTGACTTGCAAGAGGGTACTTTCATTCCTAAAGCCGAGACCCATCTGGGGGAAGTGGTCGATACCGGTAAACCTGTTTTGATCCAGGATGTGGCGGAGAGCCCCTATTGGGGGATGACCAAGTTGTTGAAAGAAGGGATTCGCTCCAGTGTCACGTATCCCCTCTTTTGTCGAGGAGAGGTCATCGGTACCATCAGTTTTGCCAGCCGAAAGGTAAATAACTTCTCAGAAGATCAATTTGACCTGGTTAAACAGATAACCCCCCAACTGGCCATTGCTATTGAAAATACACGCCTGTTCAATAGAATTAAAGAATCCGAGGAGAAGTATCGATCCCTCATCGAGAGTACGAAGGATTTTATTATCTATATTGTTTCTCCCGATGGAAGCATTACCTATCTCAACCCTGTCGTGGAGAAGATATTGGGATATCGACCGGAAGATTACTACCGGAACAAGAATTTATGGGTTAGCCAGATTCACCCAGAGGATCGGGATCGCGTTTTTGATGCCCAGAGAAAGGTCTTTGAAGGAAAGGGGAGAAGCCTTGAATTTCGAATGATTCACCAAAACAAACGAGATGTCCGATGGTTATACTCTTCGGCCACCGTTCTTAAGAATGACCGGGGTGAGAAAGCTTCCCTGGTAGGATTTGCCATGGATATCACCGAGCAGAAAAAATTACAGGAACAGGTTCGAAGATCGGAATGGCTTGCGTCCATCGGAGGACTGGCCGCCGGTCTCGCCCATGAGATCCGAAATCCTCTGGTCGCCATCTCCAATTCGGCCAAGCTTCTTAAACGCGATGTAGATTTAAACGAAGAAGATCTGGAATTAATGGGAGTGATCGTGGAGGAAACCGACCGTCTCAACAAGATTGTTACCAATTTCTTACAGTTTGCCCGTCCTCGAGAACCTGTATTTTTGGAAAGTGATATTCGGGAGGTTATGGAAGAGGTTCTTCGACTCCTCAAAAAGGATACCCGATGGAATGATCGTATAAAAATCCACCTGCGGTGTGAGCCTGAGTTACCCAAAGTTCGTTTAGATGCCGATCAGATGCATGAAGTTTTCTGGAATCTGCTGATTAATGCACTGGAAGCAATGCCGGATGAGGGAGTTATCAAAATCGAAATACTGACCGTTTCCACGCGAGATTTCCAGGGGCTTCAGGTGAGAATCTCTGATACCGGTATCGGGATTGCTCCAGAGGAAGTTGCCAATATTTTTGAACCTTTTCACACCAGTAAACCCCAAGGTACCGGTCTCGGTTTACCCATCGCCCATCGGATTGTAGAAGCCCATAAAGGAATACTGGAGGTAGAGAGTGAAATAGGGAAAGGGACGACCTTTATCGTAACCCTTCCTTTATAAGACCAGAGGCGAAAGGTAAAAGATAAAATAAAAACCTTTGTTTTTTGTCTTTCACCTTTCGCCTCTGGTCTTCTTAAAGCGTGGCAGAAATTTTACTGGTTGATGATCAAAAGAGCATCCGAACGACTCTGAAAATTACCTTAAAACGGGTAGGTTATCAAGTCGAAGAGGCTTCTTGCGGAGAAGAAGCCCTCCGTCTTCTGGAAAGGAAAACCTATGATCTGGTTATTACAGATTTGAAAATGGAAAAGATCGATGGGATTAAGGTTCTCCAAAAGGTCAAAGAGATATCCCAACAAACGGAAGTCATTGTGATAACCGCTTATGGTACGGTGGATTCTGCCGTGCAGGCCATGAAAATAGGGGCTTATGACTATATTGCAAAACCCTTCGAG
The DNA here is from genome assembly GCA_035559535.1 of Candidatus Limnocylindrales bacterium. Classification (NCBI taxonomy): domain Bacteria; kingdom Bacillati; phylum Chloroflexota; class Candidatus Limnocylindria; order Candidatus Limnocylindrales; species Candidatus Limnocylindrales bacterium. Next base: position 101,084 of record DATMBG010000032.1, on the reverse strand, counting down.
CCCGAGGAAATCGTACTGGTTGTTAATAAGGCATTGGAACGGAAGACCTTGACCGAGCGGGTCAAACTCCTGGAAGAGCAGGTTCGAGAGCGATATAAATTTGAAAATATTGTGGGGAATTCGCCTAAAATGCTGGATATCTTGAAGCTGGTCACCCAGGTTTGTCAAACCGATAGTACCGTTTTGATCCTGGGAGAGAGTGGTACAGGTAAAGAGCTTATTGCCCAAACCATTCACAATAATAGTCCCAGGAAAGACAAGCCTTTTGTGATCGTCAATTGTAGTGCCTTACCCGAAGGGCTTCAGGATAGTGAATTTTTTGGCCACATCAAAGGGGCTTTCACCGGAGCTATTAAAAATCGAAAAGGTCTTTTCGAAGAAGCCCACCAGGGAACCATTTTTTTGGATGAAATCGGAGAAATTTCTCCGGCCATCCAGGTCAAACTACTTCGATTTCTTCAAAGCGGAGAGATCCGTCGGATTGGAGATAATAAATCTTTCCATGTAGATGTCCGGCTTATTGCGGCTACCAATAAAGATTTACAACAGGCCATTCAAGAAAAAACCTTCCGAGAAGATCTCTTCTACCGACTTAACGTCATTCCCATCAAACTTCCAGCTCTACGAGAGCGTAAAGATGATATCCCGCTCCTGGTAAATCACTTTCTAGAAAGATATCGTAATAAGATGCATAAACCGATTCGGTCTATCTCCCAAGAGGCAGTGGATCTATTGGTTAGATATGACTGGCCGGGCAATGTTCGGGAACTGGAAAATGTGATAGAACGAGCTGTGGCTCTGGCTACCGGGGAAATTATCCTACCTGAAAATCTCCCCCGGCATATTCAGGGCCTGGAACAGACCTTCCCCTCAATCCCCTCTAAGCCTTCAAGTAAGCTGGTGTCCCTTGCAGAGAATGAGAAAAACTACATCCTGGAAGTTCTTCAACAGTGTGGTGGAAACAAGAAAAAAACGGCCCAAATTTTACAAATTTCTAAGAGCACACTATGGCGGAAGTTGAAGGAGTATGGATTACAGGAACGGTGAAAATCTAGAAAAGTCCCTATTGCCTTTGAGCGGGAAGGCCACAAAGAGTCATTTATCTCGAAGATCCATTTTCATTAAAAATAAGGTTTCATCTTCTTCCTCTAGAATTTCTGATTTAGATTTTTCGAGGGGTCCCGCCGGGGGATTTTTCCTGATCCCCTCAAAAGGCGGTCTGGGTCTGGACGGATATCTGGATTTTGATTTGAGGGTCATCACAATCGCCACAAAAGCCAGACAAAACGCGACGGAAGCCAGAGCCAGAAGAGCATAGGGAATGGTAATGGAAATCTCAGGCCATTGGGTGTTGGGTCTGGACTCTTGAACGGCTTGTGCCGTTGGGATTGGGAGCGGCGTAGAAGTTGGAAGGGGGGTTGGCGTTAGAGCAGCTACAACGGGAGTTTCAACTAAAACGACTTCTTCCGTAAGTTCATACATGGGTTTATACAGGGCCCGGTCTCCCCTACCCCTGGCATGAATCCTGAGATAGTAAAGGCCGGGGGGTATAAAAGTCTCGGGGGTAAAACGAATCATTTCCGTATGATTGAAGTCTCGGGTCCCTGTACCCAGAAGTTTTGTACTGTTATCCGGACCATAAACCCCCACTTCGATATTGGCTTTCAGGTTATCGAGGAGTTGAATCTCAAAGGTCCATTTTCCCTCCCTGGGAATTGTTACACTAAACCAGTCCGTGCAATCCCCTTTGTCATAATCCACCTCCGCGGCCTGATCTGATTTCATAAAAGTTTCCAGATTAATAGCCCGGGCGGGATTTCGATCTGCCGAGGAATCATAATCGCAATCATATTCCCCCAAGGCGTAGAGGTACTTATTCAATTGATTAGGTTGAACGGTTATCCTGGTTCGATACCCGGGATACCCTCGTTTTATAATCTCTACCTCGTAAACACCCTCTTTTACAATGAGGTTTAACGGAGTTTCCCCTCTTTTTTGACCATTTAAGAGAACCGTTCCTTCAGAAGGAACACTATCGATAAATAAGGTTCCTGTCAGTACCAGGGGTGTAGGAGTTGGAATGACAGTCTCTGGAATCCGGGGGGTGGGAAGGGGTGGAACCATAGGAGGGGGTTTTTGAACCGGGGTTAAATCCACTTCCAGAATCGTAGGAGTTGGAATCTGGGTTGGAACCAGAGTCGGAACCGGAGTGGGAGTTGGAACCTTGATGGGTACCGGTGTCGGGGTCTCCGGAAGAGGTAATCCACGCTCCGGGCTATTTTTTTCTTCCTTTAAGTCCGTATAGCGTCTCTCCAGGGAGCGCTTCTTTATCTCATCTACTTCGGCTAAATACCGATAAACCTCCACCCTGGGTTCTACCTCAAAGGCTAAGGCTTTATTCAGGTATTTTTCAGCTATTTCCGGCTGTCCAAGACGAAGGTAAGCAATCCCCAGTTGAAGGTAAGGATAATAATCGGTCAGAATCCAATTCCCCGGCGTTACGACCCGCTTTCTTGGCTGTGGGTTTTCGGCAACGGCTTTCTCAAAATTTTCTACGGCCTCCCGCCATCTCTGATTTTTCATGGCCTGAAGCCCATCTTGGTAATAGTCATACCACTCCTTGGCGGCCTTTGCCACTTGCCCCCAGGTTATTAAAAAAAGGACGATCAGGAAAGTTGCTTTACGCATTGTTTTTATCCGTTGCTGTTGTAGACGATTTGGGTCTATGGTTTGGAGTCTATGAGAAGTCACAACGGACATGGACCGGAGGTCCTTAAAACCGATAAAACGCCGTGATAACCCCTTCAGAAATAGAATTCGCTAAATTAACGGCTCCATCAATACGGAGTCTCCCCAGAGAAATTCCCCCACCAAAAGTAACGTGGGTTTGATCCTCCCGTTCTGGAAAAAGAACCAGAAAACGAAGATCATTTCCCTGGAAGGTAATGCTATGATCTGGATCGGTAAAGAATCCTCCCCTCAAAGAAATAAGGGTTGTTCCGGAAAAAAAGCTATACTCCACCCCTCCGTGGATTTGAGTGGCATCCTGAACAGTAAATTCTTCAGGACTGGCACCGGCCAGCGTAATTTGGAAATTTTCCAATAAATCCGAATATTGAATGTGAATAATATCCAGGGAGAAGGTGATGGTATCATCTGAAGTTAACAGACCTCCTTGACGATAAGAAGCTCCTGCCCCATAAACATCCGGCACCTTGACCGTATAATCTACAGTGGTACCTGTTTGCCCTGGAACGATACTAAAATTGATGGATTCGGTTAAATCGAATCGAGGTCCACTTCGAAATACCCCTCCTACCGACAATTCTTTGAGGGGTGTTTGGGTTCGGTAAAGCTTCCATAAGCCACCCAAAATAAGGCTCGGGGCCGTAGCGGATTCATCGACTGTTGAATTAAAAACCTGATTGATCCGGGTGGGATCAAATCGGGTTAGCTCGGAATCTATATTGAGCGTCGATGCCTGGATCGTTACCCCAATGGAAAAACCCCGGGCCAGTTCGACTCCCATGGAACCCCCCAGGTTGGTTATTTTGAAATCCAGGTGGCTGCTGACCGGAAATATCTCAACATCGCTGGCTCCCGTGATAGGAATCACAATGCGACCTATTTCAAAATCCTGGGTAAAATTTGCCAGCTCTTGCCGAAATACAGCCAGAGAAAAGCGCTGGGTTGAAGCTGGATAAGCAAAGCTTAAAAAGGAAGGAGAAGTAATCGTTCCGCTGGTGAAATCTTCTGTAAAAATCTGGATTGTTGGTTGACCATTGGGATTTAAGGTTGGAGTCCCTTCCACAGGAACATCTAAGGTTGTAAAACGGGTGAATCGAATTTCGGTTAAAAATTCGGGTCGTCGGGGTATGACAAGCCCGGCGGGATTCGCCGCCGAAGCCGTGGCATCATCTGCCGTGGAAAGAAAGGCACCACCCTGTCCCAAAGCCCTGGCTCCGGGAAGATTAAAGTTAAATTGAAGTTGTGAAGAGGTCTCTTCATTGGTTAAAGCGAAAGCCTGAACGATAAAACCGGCTATAATTATCCCAGGAAAAATAATACCACCCCAAAAGTTTTTCACGTATCCCATAATGTTTCCTTTCACCTTATCCTACTTTTAAAATGGTATCAATTTACCTTAAAGGCAAATTTCTTTTTCGATACTTCTACAGATTGGTATTACCCCTGCCGGAGCCGGGGGATTTTTAGATTCTGGGATGGCCGCCCATAGGCCACTTCCCTGAAGCTTGAGTAAATCCCACTAGGGTCAAAGACCGATTTTTTGAAGAATATGGGGAACAGACCCCGGTCGATTAAAGTTTAAGTAAATTAAGAAGTACTAATTATTACTGCGACCGGGACCATTATCTTCTTCCCCTTCATCGTCCTCATCATCTTGGGGGGTTTCGGAGTTTTACTGGGTTTCGGAGTCTTACCCGGTTTAGACGTTTTGGTGGGATCTGGAAGGATTACAGGTGTTGCCGATGGAACCGGAACAGGCACTTTTGAGGGTAGAGAGATAGGAGTCGGTTGGGTAAAACCGTCGGTGTAGCCGTTGGCAGAGTCACGGGAGTTAAAGTAGGGAAAGGGGTTGGCTCACCGGAAAGAGTGGAGGTTGGAACGGCAGTGGGCATCATGGGGGGTACAGATGTCGGATGAGGAGTTGCAGTCGGCGTGGATGTGGGAATTGGAGTTGAGGTAGGAACCTGGTTGGATTGGGAACCGGGATCGGAGTTGAAGTGGGGGTAGGTAAAGGAACTTCAATGGGACCTGGAACCAAAACCGAAGTAGGACTTGGCATGGGGGTAGGAACAGGGGTTCTTCGGGGTATGGGAGTTGGCCGGGGCGTGCTAACCGGAGGAGGAGTAGAAGAAATTCGGGGGGTTGGTGTAATTCCGGAACTGGGTGTTTCCCCCCTAGGGGATGTAAAGAGAGGCGCCGAGGATTCAACGGGCGTGGGAGTCAGTAAGCCAACCTGGGAGCTTTATTCAGGAGCTTTCTCTCTTCTTTCTCCTGGGAGTCTGGGGTGGGGGTTGTTTCAGGAGAAGGGGTAAGCGAAGGAGTTGGAGATCCGGTTGGTGTCGGCGTAGGCCTGGGTATTATCATCAGGACAATATTTCCCGTTGCAATAACCTGAGTTCCTACCGGTGAACTCGCATCGATGACCTGGACCGATACCGTATCCTCTCCCGGGGTAGTCGGGGCCTGATAAAGGACTGTACTTTCGTTTCCCGTAATCGTTCCCCGTTGGGCAGACCAATTAAAAATCAGATTCTGGGGAGGTATCGAAATAGATTCTAAAGTGACACTGATCACAGAAGTTCCTTCGGCTTCTACAGTTCCCGGATTTGCCGTCAGAATACCGGAAGATATGGGAGCCCCGGGGGGTATGGGTATGGTAAAACTATTTTTATCCTCTCCACAACCATTCAGAAAAAGAAGAGGAAAAATCAGGCTGGATAAAGTAGCTAAAGAGAAAATGCGCATCATGTGAGATTTTATTCGATTTTAATCGCCACAATGGTCACATCATCTTCCCGCCCCATCTTATCCGCAGCTTTTACAAGCCTTTCACAGGCTTCCTTTGGACTCATAGAAAGCAAAACAGGGGCCTGTACGTTTGAAAAGGCCCTTCTATTTTCCTCCCTGAGGATCTGGCCTCTAAATAATTCTTCCATTGCCCCTTCATCCAGCACATCGGTAAGCCCATCGGAGCAGAGCAAGATCCACTCTGGAGGAGAGAGCCTTTGCTGACCGACTTGAACTTCCAGTTGGGGACTTACGGCAATAGCCTGGTAAAGTGCTCCTTTATGATTTTTTGTAATATCTTCCTGGTTTAAAAAACCTTCCCGGATCCCACGGGCTATTAACGTATGGTCCTCGGTAAGCTGTTGGATTCCCAGGGAATCATTAATTCTATAGAGGCGGCTGTCTCCAATATGGGCCCAGTAGAGGGTTTCCTCCTTTAAGATAGCGGCGGTAAGGGTCGTACCCATTCCCCGGTATTCAAATTTAGAACGGGAAAGGATCCTGATCTCTTCATGGGCCTGGCGAAAGATTTCCCTGAGCCGATCCAGGATATCCGGGGAGGGATCCGGGTGACCGGAATAATACCGCTTCCAAAGAAGCCGAATGGCCTGGTTACTGGCTACTTCCCCGGCATTATGGCCACCAAGCCCATCGGCAATGGCAAAAAGATATCCATACCGGACATACTCCTGGGTTCGAAGACTAAAAAAGCCATCTTCCCATAAAAGAATTTTATCTGAGATCTCTTTAAAACACAAAAATCGATCTTGATTGATCACCGTGTCCTTACCAGGACAGGATATGGCAAAACAAGAAATCTTCATGGATCCATCCCTCGTTGTCCGTTGTTTTGTAGAAGTCCTCCTTTCCTCGCCCTGAAGCCCGGCTATAATCTGTGCAAACAAGCCATCCGGATCTTTACTACAAAGCTATGACAGACAACTTACCTAAATCTCATCTCCCAGTGGCATAGAAGTCATTTTTCTCTCCATTTTCATCTGTTTAAAGCACTGTTCGGCTTCATCGGTTTTTCCAATTTGTTGATAAAGCGAGCCCAGATTATTGAAAAAAATGGGCTGTAGAGAAGGATGTAAAGGTCTTCCCACCTGACACAGGATTTCTATGGCTTCCTGGTGTCTGTTCAACTCAGATAAATAAAACGCGTAATTGATGGCTGCTTTAGCCCCTATATCTTTCTTCTGAGAAATCGAAAGGGTATGATCAAACAGGTTAAAGGTAAACCAGGCTTTTTTGAAATGGGTTCCCCAGGAGGGATCCTTTAAGAGATAATAACTCTTTCCAATCCCCAGCAAAGCCTCTATATAAACTTTCAGGTTACGTTGAATATGGTTGAGCATGGGGTTATCCCGAAGAGATATAAAGTCATTACTTTTTGCCTCTTGCTCTACTTCTCGAAAGTGGCGGGTGATCCGTTCAAGCCAGTAAAGGCACTTGGTATAGCCGGCAGGTTCTCCTATTCGGAAGAGACTTTTTCCTTGTTTGAGGAAGTAATTACAGAAAATGGTTAGAAGGGTCTCGATATCCGGGCGATGGGACGGTAAGAGGTGGAGGCTGTCAGCAATGCGGGTGTCCAAACCTACCTCCTGGAGCAGATCTTTAAACTTCTCTCTTTTTTCTTCATGCTTGGGAATGAGGCCTCGCTTATCGTACTTCTCGAAGCAAGCCCGCCAGTTTTGGGAAAGATCCGGGTCGCTTGTTTCAGTATACGTTTCATAAAACAAAATAAAGAGTTCGAAAGACTCCGCAATATCTTTAAAAAAAGTAAAGGGTCCTCCGCGGTCATCTGGATGCTGAGCCAGTTGAAGCATTTCATAGAAAAGGGCCCCCAAGGAAAAAATATCGCTCCGGTCGAAGTATCGAATCCGTTCATTACGGATGGAGGTGAATTTTTCGAAACCACTATAAATGGTTTCAGGAGGATGGTACATACCGATATTGGAGAGGGCACTGTGGGACTTCCGTTTATAAGCCCGGACATGACCCAGGTCCAATACCACCAGATGATCTTTTTTCCCTGAAGGACCCATGCTAACCCGAAGGTTATCGGGAAACAGATCTTGATGGTATTGACCTCGAAGGTGGATGCTATGGAGGGCCGAACAGAGCTGGAATATAAGATGAATGGCCAATTCGGTATGGTCTATTCGGAAGTTATCAATGGCACTTTTTTCATAACCTAAATCTTCCCCCTCTACAAATTCCATGGCCAGGAAAAGGTAAGGATCTCCTTGAGAAAACTGAAAAGTTTCATCTTCATAAAGGGGTGCGTATAAATGGGCGATATTGGATTTAAACCGGTAGGCCTCTAGATTTTGAATTTCCTGTTCGTAGAACTTCAGGCGCTGTTCATCTTTTCCTAATCGGTTAAACAGATCATTACTTAGAACCTTTACGCAGACCGGTTGCTGGGTGGCCGTATCCTCGAATTGATAGACGGTTCCAAAGCCACCCCGACCCACTTCCCTTACGAATTTGAGTCGATTATGGGATTTGCGTCGGATAAATTCTTCCGCAGTAATACCGGTCATTAAAACCAACAGGAGGGTGTAGAAATGTGAGGGGGATTTCTATCTCCCCACACTTCCTCACCCCTCTGTTCCCCGCTAGTTCTCCCACGGATCTTTCAACTTCGCTTCGGCTTCATCGTACCCCAGGAGTGAAGAAGGACCCGGTCCATTATACTCGAATTCATAGGGTCCGATGACAATTCGTTGGTTTTTGCGTAGTTCCATAGACTCCCCGGGTAAAATGATATTTCCATGGACATCAGGTTTTGCCCATAGAAGTTCTTTTAAAAAAATCCCACCGGGAGACAGGATCCAGATAGGTCGGGAAGTACTTAAGTTTGTTATCTCGACCAGTTTCCGGCTTTTAGCTTTGAACTGGGCATGTTGTTCCGATATCACATCCATATCATCCTCTAACCAAAAGCTATTACGGGTCAAGGAAGGCCCATCTCCCAGAATACACTTATTTTCTTCATAACTTTCCTGAAGGATATTGGCCAGCGGATAAATCCTTCGTTGATCCCGGTTAATCAAGGTAAATCGGGCTTTCCACCGGGGGTGGAGAGACGTCCGCATAATTCGCAGGATCGATTGGCCCAGTTGAATTTCCTGCCCGAAGGCCAACTTTTCCGGTTTTCTTTGACCGATCTCGATCCAGAAATAGGGTTCTTGATAGTAAATTTGTGCGGCCACATCTGGAAGTTTAGGATCCTGGAGAGAAATAAACCCGGGACCACTCTGACTTCCCGAAAGGGTAATAGGACGGAGCTTCGTAACCTGTTTGGTTAACCGGTAAGGGGGATGCTCTACCAGGGGGGAGAGGATTTCCAGACGTACGACCCCCTCGCTTTGAAACTCTTCAAAAAGTAGCTCCGTGGTTCCAATTTGCAGAACATCCCCATGGGTTAAATGTTTTCCTACGAAGATTTCCTCTGGTCCTATCTTAACCGGAACTTTTTCGGATAAGGTTTTAAGATAAAACCTTTTCTTGGTCGGTTCATAAAAAATGACCACGGGGGAGTTTTCATTTTCAAACTCTGGGAGAAACCACCGGAGAAAGGGACCTGCCTGATACGAACCGGAGGGAATTTCCCCCAAGAATACGCGGGGGTATTCATAGGTATCCTGGGTGACGATATAAAAAGCTCGTTCTTCGAGATAGGCAACTCTCCGCTCCCGGTATGAGGGGACTTCCAGATCGGTAAATTCAAACACATAGGTTGTTCCCCCATAATAGGCCAGGATTCGATCTCCGTGGATTAATCGATCCCCCTTTGAAGAAAGGGAAATAATTTTCCCCTCCCGTTGAATTTCGGTTTTTCCCTCAGATCCGGTGTGAAAAACCTGGAAGTTCTTTCCTATTCGGTTGATGGAAAAATGATCCCTGGCCAGGGTCTCAATTTGAAAATTATTCTCCCCCACGTCTGCTCCTACAAAGAGATTTCCCTGGGATTTCAAAATAGGATATTCATTGGTTTCCAACAAAACATCTTTAGGCTCTATAAGCCGCAATTTTGCCGCAACCTCCTCGTCGGAAGGAGACCTTCGAACGGCTGCAGTAAAGCCCGTATCGGGAAGGTAGAGATTAAGTTGCCAGTGAACCTGAATCCCCTCTCGATGATCCTCTTCGCGATACTGGGCATGACCCCGGACAAAGGCCTGATATCTTTCTTGAATGGCCCTTTCAGCATCCTCTTCGAGTAAATTAAGGTGCTTGCGGATTTCTTTACCTACCGAAATGGTCACACTATCCGGAAGTTGATAGTAAACCCTGGGGAGATTCTGATCCCGCTCACGCTCAATTTTGGTTTCTCGTTGATTGGCCCGTAAGAACTGTTCTAACCCCCGCTTCCAGATTTCTAATCCAATATAGTAACCCCCCTTTTGAAGATGTCGGGGCCGAATTTTACCCAGAGGTCTGATCTTCTTGATCTTTACTTTTTTTTGATCGGGTTCTCGAATCAGGCTTTTTAGAAATTTCGTAAGGAATCCCATGATATTTTGAATTTAATCACAGCAAACCGGGGATGTCAAATGATTTAACACAGGGATTTGGAGAGAAAGAGAGGATTTCATTTTGAAACCCATTCGGTTTTATTTTGAACTAAAAATTGAAAAATAAGGGATTTAAAACCAGGCTGGTTCCTTCACTTAATTTTAGAAACTAACCTAATTCCGGCCCTCTTATACCTCTTTTTATATTTTAATCTAAATTTGGCACAGTATTTGAGTATAAAAGAGTGGGGGAATTTTTGTCTTGACAAGATGAGATAGATTACGTCGATAATTACGATGATGATGAGGAATCCTTTCCAAATCATCGCCGTAATCATAAGCGTAATTTTATTTGAATCGTCAAGTAAGTACTTACCATTTCCGACTTGTGGCACCTAGAAGTCGCAAATCGGTTATGAATTTACCCCACGTCCCTACGTGGGAGTAAGCAACTAATAATAATATAATAAGGAGAAAAAATATGATTGTTGCCCATCAACGTAAGCATAAACCGGTGAAGTATGTAGAAAAGGGATTAACCTATGTGGCCAATGCAGCCTGGTTTGTGTTTGAGAGGCTTAATCGTATCAGACCTAACCCTTCCTTCATTCCCCGGTGGTCTGACAAGCCGCTCTTAAAGTCTTATCAAAAAACCAGACCGACCCTGGGATGGCCGAGAACCACGGATTCTTTATGTCCGAGATGTGTTCCTGAAATCAGGGAGCAGATTCTCAACGGTAAACTTCCTCAAGAAATTCTGCGTACGGAAAGGATTGGGGAGATTAAGGCTCAGATTATTGAGCGAGATGGTAAGATTTTGATGGTTAAAGATTGTCCAAAGCATGGGCACTTTGAAGATGTCCTATCCATTGATCCCGCCTTCACCCGGCATCTGGAGGAGGTATTCCCCGGTCGAGATATTCGGGCCCATAATGATGAGGCACTTCATAATCATGGAAGCAGTACCATCAAGAGTGGGCGTGGGGCCGTTTTAACCATTGACCTGACCAACCGCTGCAACATGATGTGTGATCCCTGCTTCATGGATGCAAATCAGGTGGGATTTGTCCATGAATTGACCTGGGAAGAAATCAAAACGCTTCTGGACAATGCTATTTCTATTAAGCCCCGTCGTCAGTTATCGGTTCAGTTCTCGGGTGGAGAGCCGACGTTATCTCCCCACTTTATTGAAGCCATCCGTTATGCCCGCAAGTTAGGGTATAACAGTGTACAGGCCGCCACCAATGGGATTGAGTTTGCCAAGAGTCCGGAATTCTGCAAGCAAGCCGCAGAAGCCGGTTTACGGTATGTTTATCTACAATTTGATGGAATCGGCAATGCCGCCAACTCACACCGGCGGGTGGGTAATCTTTTTGATGTAAAATTGCGAGCGATTGAGAATCTGCATAATGCAGGGGTTGAGATTATCCTGGTGGTTACCATTGTGAACGGCATCAACAATGAACAGGTGGGAAGGATCATCCAATTTGCCCTGGATAACCCGAAAAAGATCGCATTTTGTGCCTTTCAACCGGTATCTTTTACCGGTCGAGATGAAAACATTACCGATGAACGGCGCATGGCCCAACGGTATACCCTGTCCCATCTGGCACACGATGTGAAAAATCAACTGGGTATTGGAGAACCTGCCCGGGATTGGTTCCCCATTTCGTTTATAAGTACCTTTTCTGATTGGTCAGATCTGGTGCATGGACCTCAAGCAGACTGGGGGCAGGTGAGTTGTGGGTGTCATCCCAACTGTGGGGTTGGAATGGCCATCATGGTAGATAAGGAAACCAAAGAGGCGGTACCGGTTACGGCTTTCTTGAACGCAGATCGTTTAGCCAGAGACATAGCCAAGGTAAATGATGCAGCCCGAGGGAAGTGGTTATCGATTTTGGGGATGGCCCTGTCCCTGATCCGGAACTACGATCCCTTCCAGGCTCCTACCCATTTCAAGCTGACGGATCTGCTGGTGAAGTTCGATAAGTCCTTCGGGGCAACGGGAAGAAATTACGGTAAGGTAACCGCCGATCGGACCATGGAAGACATTCAGAAGCGGCGGAGCGATCGTTGGAATTTCCTGTTTATAGCCGGAATGTGGTTCCAGGATTTGTTTAATTATGATTTTCGACGAACCGAGCAATGTATTATTCCCTATGCTACGCAAGAGGGAGAGATTTCGTTTTGTGCTTATAACACCGGAGTAGGCTGGCGGAAGATTGTCGAGAAAATGCATATGACAGCCACATTGGCCAAATGGTATGAGGAGCATGGGCGGCATGAAATTTTTACCGGTGGGAGAAAGGTGAATCTGGAGAGTACCGAGCACTCCCTGGTTGTAAATCCAGAACATGTGGCAGCAGGGGCCCAGACCGACCTGGATGAATTAGGTATTGCCAAGAATGCCCGGGAAGAAAAGCGAAAGGCCCGGGAAGAGAGACTGCGCCGGGAGAGGGAAAATGCACAAATGGCCAAACTGTACCGCCAATACGTTCTGAAGGAACCCGTGGCGCCAGAAGTTGGAACCTCCTCGTTAATTCAGATTGAGCTCGACCAATAAAATAAGGGAGAAGTCAGCTCAGGGGGTTAAAGTTTACGGGGAACTAAAAGGGGAAGGTTTTGAAGGTTAGTTCACTTTAAGAACTTTAACCTACCTTAGCCACTTTTTACAATGAAGGGTGAGTTATCGCCGTTTGTGAAAAAGCTGCGTCTGGTCTGGAGTTACTTGAAAGGAAACCCGGTTTGGTGTTCATGGCAGGTTACCTATTGGTGCAATTACAAATGCTCTTTTTGCTATTACTGGCAGGAACGCCCCAAAAACGAGGCAACCTTAGAGGATTTTCGAATAGGAGCGGAAAAGCTGGCGCAGTTTGGTTCTCTCATGATCAACATTGCAGGTGGAGAACCTTTTCTTCGGAAGGATCTACCTGAAATTATTTCCATTCTGGCGAAGTATCACTTTCCCTTTGTAACCACCAATGGATGGATGATTACCCGTGAATTGGCCCGAAGGGTTTATGAAGCCGGTTTATGGGGGGCCAGCGTCTCGATCGATTATCTGGACCCCAAAAAACATGATGCCATGCGGGGGCGAGAAGGCTCCCATGAACGGGCCGTGAGGGCTTTGAAGTTTTTCTCTGAGGAACGTATTCGGAGATACCAACGGGTTAATCTGATGACGGTCTTGTTCCATGATAACCTGGACGATATTGAAGGATTGATCCAATTAGCGGCCAAGCACAATGCCTATTTCATGGTTCAACCCTATAGTACCATGAAAACCGGGGAACAGAAATATCGTTTCGGAAAGGAGGCCACAGAACATCTGCTGAAATTGAAGAAGAAGTATAAAAACTTCCTCTCTAACCCGGTGTTCTTAGGTAACTTTGATCAATTCCTGACTACCGGAGGTATCTCGGGATGCCACGCCGGAAGATCCTTCTTCAATATCGATAATTTCTCTCAAGTATCTAAATGTGTGGAACATCGTCAGGCTTCTATAGGTAAAATTACGGAGTTACCCATTGAAAAAACCCTGGCTGCCTTGAAGCGAGAAAATGAAATGAATACCTGCGACGCTTGCTGGTATAACTGCCGCGGTGAGGTTGAAGTCCTTTACTCGATTAAGGGTTTGTGGAGCTCCCTTCCTACGTTGTTATTTACATGATCCAACCGGAGGTATGGGAGTATGAAAGTATGGGAGTAGGGAGGTATGGGAGTATGGGAGCATAGAAGTTTTATCTCCCCCACTCCCCCACCCCCACACTCCCATACTTCCTTCCATGCCCCCATACCTTCTCTTTTTAGAGGTGTAGAATGGCAGATTCTTCTCATATGAGCTTACCGGTCATAGAACAAAACGGAAATCCCAACGGTCACCCCTACAAAAAGGACCCTGCTCCAGGTCATTCTCTGGAAGATTTAATTCAACAAAGGTTGAATGAAGAAAGAGCCCGGTTAGAAAGGGAAGCAGGTATTCAGAAAAAGACCGTTCAACACTTTACAAGACCCCAAGAAAACCCCTTTACCCGGGACCAACGAGGTCATACGACCATTCTTTTTGGTGGATTAACCTGGAAGCACGAACACCTGGTCCATGGAGCCCTGGAAGGACTGGGCTATAAACCCAACTATCTACCCACCCCGGATGTAAAATCCTTCCAACTCGGGAAGGAGTATGGCAACAACGGTCAATGCAATCCCACTTACTTTACCGTTGGAAACCTGGTGAAGTATCTCCAAAATTTAGAAGCCCAGGGTCTGTCCAAAAAGGAAATTATCGATAACTATGTGTTCATTACCGCCGGGGCTTGTGGACCTTGCCGGTTCGGAATGTATGAGGCCGAATACCGACTGGCGTTACAAAATGCAGGATTTGATGGGTTCCGGGTTTTATTGTTCCAGCAATCCGGTGGGTTAAATCAGAGTGAAGTGGAAGCCGGACTTGAGATGAACGTTAAGTTCTTTATGGGATTGCTAAACGCCTTCAATATCGGGGACTTAATCAACGAGGTCTCCTACCAGATTCGGCCTTTTGAGGTCAAACCAGGCGCAACCGATCTGGCTCTGCGGGAAATTATGGATTACATGCACGAGGTTATGAAAAAGAAGGAATATTGGGAAATCAAGGGGATTTTGGGAAAAATTCTCAATAAAATGCCCAATTTGATGGATACCGCAGAGATGATTGGAAAGTTTTTAAACCAATTGTTCAGTGATTACTATACCGGTGCACTTAGAAACGTTCGGGATCGCTTCAACCAGATCGAAGTCGATCGTACCCGGGTGAAACCCATTGTAAAAATTACCGGTGAATTCTGGGCCCAAACCACGGAAGGCGATGGAAATTTTAATATGTTCCGATTCCTGGAACGGGAAGGTGCAGAGGTTCTGGTAGAACCCATTGCTACCTGGATTAATTATATGATCCATCAAGCCAAGCAAGGGATTCGGGACCGGAAGGGCCTGATAGAAGGGGAACCCACTCCAGAGTGGTGGGAATATCATAAACGGGTCAAGGCGCTCAAGAATTGCTATAGCAAGCTGGCCCAACTGACCATCGCCGAGAAAATCTTTGCCCGGGAATACAACCGACTCCGGGAAGCTTTGGGCGGAACGGCCCACGGGTTAACGGATCAATACGAACTCCAACGAATTGCCCATCCCATGTATAATTCCCGTGCAGGCGGAGGAGAAGGTCATTTGGAAGTGGCTAAAAATATCTACTACCATAATAAAGACCTCTGTCACATGGTTCTCTCGCTGAAGCCTTTTGGGTGTATGCCCAGTACCCAAAGTGATGGGGTTCAATCCGCCGTGATGGGTATGTACAAGGATATGATTTACCTCCCCATTGAAACCTCCGGTGAAGGTGAGATCAATGCCCATAGTCGGGTTCAAATGGCCTTGGGTGAAGCGAAAGTCAAAGCCAAAGAAGAATTCAAACGTGTTTTGGAGGCTACCGGCTATACTTTGGAAGAAATCAAAGCTTATGTAGAAGACCATCCCGAACTGAAACGGCCTATGTACAAGATCCCCCACTATAAAGGGATCATCGGTACGGCAGCTCGGTTCGTTCACCACGTTGCAGAATTGATGAGGGGTGAAGGTCGGAAGTAGATGGAGGAGTCTAGGGGTATGGGATCTAAGACCCGTGCTCCCTATACTCTCTAACAGGTTAGAGGAGGAAAAAATAATGGGCGGCTGCTGTTCTCAGGAATCCAATGGAGCCAGCAAACTTCTACAAATCGAAGGTATAGAACCTGGGCCCACAATCCAGGCGATTCCCCCGGATAAGAAAGAAAATATATCGGATCGCCATTTAATGATTGGTTTAGATGTCGGCTCTACAACGGTCAAAGCCGTGGTTGTAGATGTTGCTACGGATGAGATCGTCTGGAGCGACTATCAACGCCATGAAACCAAACAACCGGAAAAAGTCCTGGAATTCTTGAAACGAATTGAAGCAGAATTTCCTATTCCGACGGAGAATTTTCGTATTTTTGTTACCGGAAGTGGGGGGGCCAACGTAGGTCGTTTTATCGGTGCCAAGTTCGTTCAAGAAGTCAATGCCGTTTCCCTGGCCGTAGAAAAACTTTACCCAGAGGCCGGATCTGTGATCGAGTTGGGGGGGCAGGATGCTAAGATTATCATTTTCAAAGAAGATCCAGAGACTGGAAAAAAGAAAAAAATCCCTAGTATGAACGATAAATGCGCTGGAGGTACCGGGGCGGTCATCGATAAAATTAATGCTAAGCTTAGAATCCCACCGGAGAAAATGGCTGAACTGGAATATTTCGGACTAAGACTTCATCCGGTAGCCGGTAAATGCGGAGTCTTTGCAGAAACGGACATTAACGGCCTCCAGAAATCGGGGGTTCCTCCAGACGAACTCATGGCCTCTCTCTTTGAAGCCATTGTCCAGCAAAACCTCTCGGTCTTGACCCGGGGCAATACGCTCCGTCCCCATGTTCTACTGCTGGGGGGTCCCAATACCTATATCAAAGGGATGCAGGATTGCTGGAAAGCCAATATTCCCAAAATCTGGGAAGAACGAAAAGTTCCTCTCCCGCCCGGCGTGAATCCCATGGACCTGATCAAAGTTCCCAAGAATGCTCAATATTTCGCCGCCATTGGGGCCGTTGAGTTCGGAAAACAAGAAGATCCCCAGGTTGGGGTTTATAAGGGAACCAAAGAGCTGGAGTATTACATTAACTACGGACGGAATGAAGAGAAAGCCAAAAAAGCCGGTGGGGGTGGACTTAGTAAGAGCCCGGAAGAACTGGCGGCCTTCAAGGAAAAGTACAAGAAGAAAAAGTTCGTACCTAAAACGTTCTCTGCCGGTGAAATCGTCGAGGGATTTCTGGGTATTGATGGAGGATCTACCTCTACCAAAGCGGTTCTCATCGATAAAAATAAAGAAGTTTTGGTCAAGGCCTATCAACTCTCCAAGGGAAATCCTATCCAGGATACCATAGAGATCATCGGGAAGATTCGAAATCAGGTGGAATCCCAAGGGGCTACCTTGAAGGTCCTGGGAGTTGGAACCACCGGCTATGCCAAGGATATTCTGAAGGATGTTCTGGGTGCCGACGCTGCCATTGTAGAAACTGTTGCCCATACTGAATCGGGTCTCCACTTTTATAAGAATGTAGACGTGATCTGTGATGTGGGGGGACAGGATATCAAGCTCATGATCCTGAAAGACGGTCGTGTAAAGGACTTTAAGCTGAATACGCAATGCTCCGCCGGAAATGGATATTTCTTACAAAGCACTGCAGAGGGTTTTGGCTTTCCAGTTGAGGAATTCGCTGACCTGGCCTTCAGCGCCAAAGATTTTCCGGAGTTTGGATATGGATGCGCCGTATTTATGCAATCGGATATTGTGGACTTCCAACGACAGGGATGGAAAGCCGAAGAAATCATGGCCGGACTCGCCAACGTCCTTCCCAAGAACATCTGGCTCTATGTCTCCCAAATTCCCAATTTGTCTTCCCTGGGAACCCGCTTCCTTCTCCAGGGTGGAACCCAACATAACCTGGCCGCCGTAAAAGCCCAGGTGGATTTCATCGAATCCCGATTCAAAGATAAAGGGGTCAAGCCGGAGGTCATTGTCCATGAACATACCGGAGAAAGTGGGGCTATCGGAGCCGCTTTGGAAGCCCATCGGCTCTGGACAAATGGCCGACAGACTACTTTTATCGGTCTGGATAAAGTTGCCCAAATTACCTATAAAACCACCCGGAATGAAGATACCCGATGCTATTTCTGCAAGAACAAATGCCTCCGGACCTTCATCGATGTCAAGACCGGCCTGACAGAAAAGGATCCCTTAACCCAGGAATCTGGAAATGAGATGGGCCCAAAAGTTGAAAATAAGAAACCTTCCAAGGTGAAATCCAAAGTTCCTCTGGAACCGGGTACCCAACGGCTCATTATCGCAACCTGTGAGAAAGGAACGGTCGAAGACTTGAATGAGATGAAGGAAATCAAGAAGGGCCTGGATGCTGTTAAGAAAGAAAATCCGAATCTCTGCGAAATAGCCGCCGAAAAGGCCTGGGAATCTTTCAAACCTGAGATTGTAGCCGATCCGATTCCCATCTATGCTTTTACAGAGAAAACCCGGAAACGGATCCGGTTGATGGAAAACCGCCGAAATATTCGAATTGGTATTCCGAGGGTCCTCAATCAATACTCCCAGAATCCGCTGTTCAGCGCTTATTTTGAAAGCCTGGGAATTTTACCGGGTAATCTGGTCTATTCCGATTATACCAGTGAGCAACTCTACAAGGAAGGAGCCAAGCGAGGTTCCATTGATCCCTGCTTCCCCAGCAAGGTTGCGATTCCCCATATCCATAACCTGCTCTATGTACACCATAAGAAGAAAAAACTGGATTATATTTTCTTCCCCATGATCGATTCCCTCACCTCGGATTTGAAGTATACCCAATCTAACCGGGCCTGTCCCACGGTTACCGCAACGCCTGAGGCTGTCAAAGCGGCCTTTACCAAAGAGGGGGATCTCTTCAAGGAGATGGGGGTCGTATACCTGGATACCTTCCTGAATATCCCAGAAAGAAAGCTCTTTACCAAACAGATGTACGAGCAGTTTAAAGATATCCTAGGTCTCTCCGAAGAAGAAAATGAGCGTGCAGTGGAACAGGGATTTAAGGCTCTGGATTACTTCAATAATGTCATTCTTCGAGGAACAGCCCGGGAGGTCCTTAAGCGGCTGGAAGCAGAAGATAGACTGGGTATTGTGGTTCTCGGCCGCCCCTATCACAATGACCCCGGCATTAATCACGATATCCTGGAAGAGTTCCAAAAACTCGGTTATCCGATTCTGACCCAAGATTCTCTCCCCATCGATGAGGATATCCTGGAGCGACTCTTCGGTGAGGAAGTCCGCAAAGGTATTATCAAGCATCCCATGGATATCTCCGATGTATGGAAGAACTCCTATAGCGAGAATACGAGTCGTAAGATCTGGGCCGCTAAGTATGTGGCCCGTCATCCCAACCTGGTTGCTCTGGAACTCTCCAGCTTCAAGTGTGGCCATGATGCTCCCATCTATACCGTTATCGAGCGTATCGTGGAGAAATCCGGAACCCCTTACTTTTCCTTTAAGGATATCGATGAAAATAAGCCTACCGGCTCTATCAAAATTCGAGTGGAAACCATCGCCTACTTCTTAAAACGTTATCGGGAAGACATGATCAAAGAAAAGCAGAAGCGGAGGAAGATCGAAGAGCAGTTGAAAGCCTATGAAGCCAGACTACGGGTCGAGCTAAGCCAACAACATGCCCCAGAGGAAACTCCGGTGGAAAGGGAAACGACGGTCATGGTGGGATAATGTAGACGACCTTTCTCCAGGGGGAGCCAGCGCTCCCCCTTCTTTTTCTATTCCTCTAAAAAGTAACCAAAACAAACCTTTTCAAAGCCCTCCTGCCCATTGACACCCATTTACCGTTATATGGGATGCGTGCTCTCCAAACCCCTCCATTTCTTTCTCGGGATAAATTCCGTAAAGTCCTCTTTTTCCCTATCGATAGCTCCATCGTTTTGTTTCCGGTGAGTTTTACTTTCCATAAATCCCTACAGGGGTTTATAGTATATTGATTGTTACCTTGTTATCCTTATTTTGCTTAACGTTTAAGGGGCCCTCACCCCCCAACCCCCTATACATGCCAGGATAAGAAGATTAACCCCGGCGGAGCAACCTGTTTCACAGGCCGCCACCTGAGAGCGTGAAAAAAATTCTGAATGACTGAATCCCCTGGCTTGCGTCGGGGGCTACTCCCTGTTGGCCCCTGACAGGGTTTTTCAGCTTAACCTGGCGCGTATGCCCTGGACCCCTCTCCCACGCTACGGGAGAAGGGAGTTTCGGAGGGTCCATCTTCTTTGATTCTCTGGGCGCATGCCTGCTTTCATCTCGTCTTGAAAGTATTACTCACCTGGGTCAGCCTGGTCGGTAAAGGTTTTTAACCGCTTCCGCCTCTTTGGGTTTTTTGTCCTCAATTTCAATAAAAAACGGTCTGATCTGGGGGCCCTGGGTTGGCATTTTCGGATCGAATTGATATGCTTATATAAGCATATTAAATTTTTTATAAAAAACACTTGATAATTGATTTTTATTAACCTTCTATATAGCAATAGAGGGGAAGAAATTAATATGCTTTTTAAAGCATATATTTCATAACCCTTTGAACCCTGAGAAAGTTATGGAAGCTAAATCGGATATCTGGCTTGAAATGGGAGGGAAGATCATTCTCAATGATCGATCTGCAAAGCTTCTTACAGCAATTGAAGCGTCGGGTTCTTTAAAGGAAGCCGTGGAACAATGCAAGATGTCCTATCGGAACGCCTGGGGGTTACTTCGAAAAATGGAGGCGGCGTCGGGGATTAAATTCGTACAGATGCGATGGGGTGGAGGTGGAGAGGCCCACTGCCGACTTACCCCAGAAGGTAAAGAATGGCTTTCCAAATATCTGGTCTTTAGGGAAAAGGTGGAGAATTTTGTTCAGGATGAATTTACCCGCATATTTAAACGCCTCAAACTCTCCACGACTACCAGTGTGGTTAGTTCCGGGTTGTTGTCCGTCCTGCTTTCACCCTTTGAAAGGCAATTTAACATAAAAGTAGAGGTCTATCCGGTGGGTACCGGAAAGGCGCTAGAGTTGGCTGCAGCAGGACAGGTGGATGCCGTACTGGTTCATGCCCGGAAGTTAGAAGAGCGATTTCTTCAAGAGGGTCATGGGGTTAATCGTCGAGATATCATGTACAATCAGTTTGTCTTAGTAGGACCTCCTCAAGATCAGGCCCAGGTTAGCCTGGCTAAAACGGCCGTAGATGCTTTCAAACGGATAGCCAGGCAACAGGCCCTTTTCCTATCTCGAGGGGATGATTCCGGAACCCACTGTAAAGAGAAAGAAATCTGGGAGTTAGCCCGGATAAATCCTCAAGGTAAGTGGTATGTAGAGACTAAAAAGGGTATGTTAGAGACCCTTCAAATGGCCCAGAAGCAGGGAGCTTACACCCTTACAGATCGAGGTACCTTTTTAACCCTCCCACAACAGTCCAACCTGGCCCTCCTCTTCGAAGGAGATCCTGTCCTCTTCAACCCCTACAGCATCATAGCTGTTAACCCACTCAAACATCCTCAGGTTAAGTATGTGATGGCTATGGCTTTAATCGGCTGGTTAACCTCCCAGGAACAGAGAATTATCCAGGAGTTTGGGAAAGATAAATTCGGACAGCCGTTATTCTATCCAGTTCTTCTTTCCCAGGCAGAGCACCATCCATGAAACAGACAAAATTCAAATTTATCTCTTTGTATGGTTCCTGTTTTATTATCTGTCTGATCATTTTCCTTTACCCCATTATAGCCGTTGGACAGACCCCGGAGCCGAATTCACCTGTGGCCAATTCCCTTCTGATGGTGGTCGGCGAAGTAGAACATCCCCTTAGGCTAGAGGAATCTGATTTGGCAAAACTCCCCCGTCGTACGGTACAGGTCAGGGATCATGAAGGGAAAGAGGCAACCTATGAAGGAGTTCCCCTGGTAGACATTCTGCAACTTGCAGGTGTGAAATTCGGCAGGGAGTTACGTGGTAAACAGCTTGCCAGATATTTGCTTGTTCAAGCCGCAGACGGGTATCAAGTAGTTTTTGCATTACCCGAACTCGATCCGTCATTTACGGATCGTCTGGTCCTTCTTGCAGACCGACGAGATGGTCGGCCACTGTCGGCTCCAGAAGGGCCTCTACATATCGTTATTCCCGATGAGAAACGTCATGCCCGTTGGGTGAGGCAGGTGACCACCCTTAGGATTCTTCCCGCAGGTCGAGAGTAGGTGATAGGGAATAGCAACCTGCGGTTGGTAGGATCGGATAAAATTCAAACGACTTGGCCTGAATTCGATCCCAGATAGTTCACAAGTCAACAGCTCAAATTGAGTTTAGTCGGGGGAGTCTTGAAAACAGACCTCAGGATTTCGCGTACTTTTTCAGACTGCTCCAGGTTAAGCTCAATATAAGATATAAAAAGGACAGACATGCAAAGTAAATGGATTCCCCTTGCTGTACCGGTTGTTTTATGGATTACCTCTTTACTGGTTCTGGCTGCAGAGGAGCCCAAGCCAACGATTAATATCTTTCCAAATCAAGCAGTTAAACTCACCATTGGAGGATATGCCCATTTTCAATTTTCCACCAGTTCCGTAGAAGATCAGGTAGACAGCTCTTTTGAAGTTCGAAGGGCTCGATTGACTGCAGATGCCGTCCTGAGTGATTGGCTATCGGGAAGAATCATGATTGATGCAGCTTCAAGCACGGATATACTCCGAGACGCCTACCTACTCCTTAATTTCGATCCCCGGTTTAATATCCGCATTGGTCAGTACAAGCGGCCCTTTTTTTTACTTGAAATCCTCTCTGCGACAACTCACCTCCCCATTGAGCGGGGGGTTCGTATCCGAGGTTTAGGAAGAACCGCGCTGTTCGATTTACTGGATATTCTGAACTATACGAACCGGGATATCGGGGTTCAGTTTGAAGGAAAGTTCGAAAGCTCAACGCCCATCCGCTATGCTTTAAGCATTACCAATGGAGGACCTGCCAATAGATTAGACACGGACAATGGCAAAGAGTTAATTGCTCGGGTGGTCGTCTCCCCTCTCAAGAAGTTCGATGTGGGCTTTGCCTTCGCCAATAATAACTACGAAGGCGTTCCAATTGCTTCAAATCCCTTGCCGCCCACTGAATCGGCCAATGCCCAGGCCTTTGGAATTGATTTCCTTTATGAACAGGGAAAAACTAAAGGGCTCTATGTGCAGGCGGACTTGGATGTTGCCGATAATTACCAGGGACCCAAAGTAGGAAATACAAACGTATTCCTGACCCAAGATGTTCCTACCTTATTTGGATTTCAAGTCAACGCAGGATATCGGTTTGAGCTCCATAACAGATGGATGAGCTTCATAGAGCCACTTTTTCGGTTTGATTATGCAGACCCCAATCGAGATAAAGACGATGATGCGTCTTATCTTATAACCCCGGGGGTTAATCTATATTTACAGAAATCGGTTCGACTCATGTTTAACTATGATATCGTCTCGTTTCAATCGGAAGCCCAGGAGACAGAATCTGCCTTCCGATTCCAAGCCCAGTTTGTATTTTAATGTTTAAAGTGTAAAGCAGAAGCAATCCCTACCTGCTTCTGCTTTATATATTTCCAGGAGGAAGTTCCTATGCGTAGACGTCGTACTTTCCTCTTCCCCTTAATTACAGTCTTTATTTTCCAGATTCTCATAGGATTTTCCCAGGCTCAACCTTATCCGGAGCAAAAGGATCTTATCCTGGCCACCACTACCAGTACCCAAGACTCCGGACTCTTAGACGTCTTAATCCCCGTCTTTGAAAAAAAGACGGGATACAGGGTAAAAACCATTTCGGTCGGTTCAGGGCAGGCCATGGCTCTGGGAGAGCGGGGAGAAGCTGATGTGTTGTTGGTTCA
Organism: Candidatus Limnocylindrales bacterium; assembly: GCA_035559535.1. Taxonomy (NCBI): domain Bacteria; kingdom Bacillati; phylum Chloroflexota; class Candidatus Limnocylindria; order Candidatus Limnocylindrales; species Candidatus Limnocylindrales bacterium. The sequence goes on along the minus strand of DATMBG010000032.1, from coordinate 77,511 downwards.
TGCTCCCGAGGCCGAGAAGAAGTTTATAGAAAACGGATTTGGGGTGAACCGACGCCTGGTCATGTATAATGATTTCATCTTTGTAGGGCCTCCGGAGGATCCTGCCGGACTCAAAGGCACTTCATCGGCTTCGGAAGGGTTGAAAAAAATAGCCGATACCGGAGCCTTGTTTATCTCCCGAGGGGATAACTCCGGAACCCATCAGTTAGAGAAAAAACTCTGGAAAAGCATCGGAATCACTCCGGCAGGCCAGGCCTGGTATCAAGAATCCGGCCAGGGAATGGGCCAAACGCTGGGAATTGCCTCAGAAAAAAAGGCCTATACTTTAACGGATCGAGGAACTTACCTGGCACTGAAGAAAACACTCAATCTGGATATCCTTCTACAAGGGGATAAATCCTTGCTAAACATTTATCATGTTATCGAAGTTAATCCGATGAAGTGGCCTAAAGTAAATGCAGCAGGAGCTAAAGCTTTCAGTGATTTCATGGTTTCTCCTGAAGCTCAAGACCTGATCAGAACTTTTGGAGTAGAGAAGTTCGGTCAGCCTCTTTTTTTCCCTGCCGCAGGAAAAAAAGAAGAAGAACTGGGATAAACGCAAGGAATGGTCTTCTCCTGGTAAAAAAGATATTCCTAAAAAGAGCTCTCCCGGTGGAAATAGAAGGCTTTCTTTCTAACCTTTCTAGAAAGAAAAGATGAATCCTGTCCGGGGAAACGACATATTCCATCGGTCTTTCCGGCATGTCTTTATGAGAAAGAATTTTGTCTCCCGGCAGAGTTAAGCGTTAAGTCATTAATAAATCAGAGGATCAGGTGAAAAAGTCCGGTATTTTGTCTCTTTTAGAAAGACAAAAGGGAGGGAAATGGGACAGGCTAAATTCCACAGACCTATTTTAAAATCCCCTATCCATGGGTTGTTTTTATCAAGGGGAGATTTTTTCAGTTCCATGGCCTGAAACATGCAAGAAAGCGTAGAGAGTTGAACAGAGAATCCGGTGGAGATATTTTGTCGTTAGGGTTCTGCAGAATTAAGATCCTGAAAACATGCCGGGGTTTGTGAAGGGGACCGATGTGTTATTTTTCTGACTATAGGTCCAGATAGGGAATCCGGAAACCCGGGGCGAAGCGAGAGAAACAAAGTCGTCTCTGAACTTCAAGGGATTGCTTCGTGGAAGCTACCCTGGGATATCCAAGGGCTCGTAAAGACAACTTTAGAGGGATCAAGATTAACTTTACAAGGTAGTAAATACCAGGAGGTAAAGGCCATGATAGCAAAATTATTTATATTCAATTTTGTCTTTTTCTTGTTTGTCTTTTTCTTGATTAATTTCATCACACCCGCAGGGATTCCAGATGCCTTTGCGGCTCCACACGTGGAGCTTACAAAGGCAGATTGTGACTTGATTATAGCAGCCGCAGAGGCACAGGCCAACGTTGAAGCTTCTGCATTGCGAGTACCCTCCGGTACAACCACGAAAATGCATATTGCCTGTGTAGATAGGGATGGGAAGATCATTGAATTTAGATCTATGCCCGATGCCTGGGCAGGAAGCATTGATATTGCACGGGCTAAAGCAAACACGGCCCGGGCCTTCAGCAGTAATGAAAATGCTCTTTCCAGCCGGAGTATTGGATGTTTATCCCAGGCAGTAACTGCCACCAATCATCCCGGAGCGACCCCTGCTTTAGGCGTTCTATGGATGATTGGAAACAGTAACCTGGCTCCTGCCGTTAAAGGCAATGCAAAAACAGAAGGATTTGTGGGGGGAATCATTCAGTTCCCAGGAGGTCTTCCTCTATACAAAGACTCCAACGGAGACGGTATTAATGATACCTTAGTAGGTGCCATCGGGGTGAGTGGAGATGGAGTTGAAGAAGATGAGGACGTAGCCGAAGCCGGGACGAAAGCCGATCAACCAGGCGCTGCATCCGATTATCAGGCTCCTTCTGCCTTACAGACCGCAGCTCCTTTCTTTATAGATCCTGCACCGGCTACTACCAGCACGGACGGCGATCCCTGCACCCTGGGCAAATAGTCAACCCTGAAACGTAAAACCCCGGCCAGGGGGAAGTATTTGCTAAGGGCCAGGACACCATCCGGTGACCCACCGGCAAAAACTTCCCCCTACCTCATCCTCCCGGGTCCTTTGAGCAAAACCATCCTTTCCGGATTTTGGGATGGCTTCGTCGACCATAACCGTTAATTCTCTTAATTGCAAAATAGCTTCAGAGGATATACCCTACCCTATCCCCACTTTTTCAAGTTTCAAGAAAAGATGATTTGAGACGAAGACTTCTCCTTGAAATCCCAGACAATGACCGCGAATCGACCTGCCTCCTAGCTTAGGTTAAAATTTCCCTCGTCAGAGAGACGGTTTTGTTTTAAAATATGGTAAAATATAAAAATAGTAGCAACTGTTATTTTATCTTCCAGGGGGAAGGTTTTTTTAAAGTCAAGGGCCTGTTTTCGAGGGTGTTTTCAAATGGCCAGGAATAAAAATAAATGGATAAAAGCCAAAGCGATGGGTAAAAGCTTTTTCCAGCAATTGGGTCCAGGGCTTATCACCGGGGCTTCAGATGATGATCCCAGTGGAATTGTTACTTATTCTAAAGCGGGAGCCCAGTTCGGTTGTGGGATGCTATGGACAATGTTATTTTCCTATCCCTTGATGAGTGTAGTTCAGGAGATTAGTGCCCGGGTTGGTCGGGTTACCGGTCGGGGGATAGCGGGAAACATCCGTCATTATTATAGTCCCTGGTTCCTATATACCCTGGTGCCTTTGCTCTTCCTGGCCAATGTCATTACGTTGGGTGCAGATATCAGTGCCATGGGAGCTACTCTACAACTTGTGATCGGTGGACCTTTGCTTTTATATGTGCTGGTTTTCTCTTTAATCTCGCTCATCCTTCAAATTTTTATACCTTATACGCGATATGTTAAATACCTCAAGTGGCTTACCCTGGCTTTATTTTCCTATATTGCCACCGTTTTTGTCGTCCCTATTCCATGGGGTCAGGCAATTCGGGCAACCTTCCTACCATCTCTTTCCTTTGAACCTGGAAACATTACCATGTTCATTGCGGTACTTGGTACAACGATCAGTCCCTATTTGTTCTTTTGGCAGGCTTCTCAAGAGGTTGAGGAGGTAAAGAATACTCCGGGGGATCGACCGCTTAAGAAGGATCCCCGGCAGGCTCCAGAGCAACTGAATCGGATCAGGTTCGATACTTATATGGGAATGGCAGTTTCCAACGGAGTGGGGTATTTCATCATGCTGACCGCTGCAGTCTCCCTTCACACCCAGGGACAAGCGGATGTTGAGACGGCGGCCCGGGCGGCTCAAGCCTTAGAACCGGTTGCCGGTCGTTTTGCTTTCCTCCTTTTTGCAGCGGGTATTATAGGTACAGGTTTATTGGCAGTCCCGGTTCTAGCAGGCTCGGCGGCCTATGCAGTCGGAGAGGCCCTTAAATGGCCGGTGGGTCTTGAGCGAAAGCCTTTGGAGGCAAAGGGATTTTATGGAGTTCTCACAGTTGCAACGCTCCTCGGTCTGGTTATGAATTTCTTTCATATTAATCCCATTAAGGCCCTGGTTTGGGCCGCAGTCATCAATGGGATCATTGCCGTACCGATCATCATAGTGATGATGTTTATGGCCTCAGATCCTAAAGTAATGGGCAAATTTACCCTCTCCTTGCCCCTCAAAATCTTAGGGTGGATAACAACCCTTATCATGCTCGCAGCTACCCTTGGTCTGTTGGCAACCTGGGGGAAATAGTCAGGTTTAATCCCGGGAAGCCCGAAGCCAGGAGAATGCTTCACCCGCCCGTTTGAATTTAAAGTAGTTCTTAGGAATCTCCCAATATAAGGCTCTGGGACTCGTCTTAAGCGTGTTGTACAGAAAGCAAATATGTGTACAATCACAGTGATCTTTTTTCATTTCAGATACTTCATCCTGTCGGATTTGAGATTCCCAAAGCCGACGGAAGTTACAATCATAATCCCGCAGATTGCCTATAGGTTCTCGCAGTTCACAGATCCTGAGTCTTCCATCAAAATCCAGGACGGCAGAGGTTGTGCCTGCTAAACACGGTATTTTCCAGCGTTCGTTATGATCAGTATTGTTAAATTGAGTCTCATACGTGAAGAGATAAGTTCCCAGATAGTACATATTAAAAACAGACTGGGGCAACCAACCCGGCTTTTGTCGAGACCGGGCTAAATAATAGCGGTGGAGTTCCATGGCGTTTTGATAAATTGCCTTCAAACTTTCCATGGGCACATCCCGTAAACTGGTTTCCATAGCATTTCCTCGAATAATCTGAAAATAATGACCGTCTACCTCAAAATGGTCCCGAATGAAATAACCCAATTCAATGAGCTGATCATGGTTTTCCTTGCAGATAACGGAATTCACAAAGAGATGGAAACCGGGATATTTATGGCGGAGAGGAGAAAGGGCCTGAAGACTTTCCAGGGCTTTTTTGAAATTACCCGGAACCCCTCGAATCCGATCATGGGTTTCACCGTATCCATCCAGGGCCATGTTGATATGCAGGCTAATCTCCGGATTTAAGGCAAACATCTGCTCCACCAAATGTACTAGGCGATGGGTTAGAAGCCCGTTGGTTGGAATTCGTACTGAACGGACCTGATTGTTTTTACAAAACAGGTCGGTAATTTCCACCAACTCTTCCCGCAAAGTCGGCTCACCACCGGAAAACCAGAGATCACTAAATTCGGGCATGGTTGCAGAAATTTTTTTGATCTCCTCAAAGGTCAGGTCACCTCGTTGGTTAAGGCTATCCCAGTAGAAACAGGTTCGGCATACTGAGTTACAACGGGATGTTACAAAGAAGATGAGCATATTAAAGATTTTTTTCGAGGTTATAGTTTGAGTGAACTGGGAAAGGACTTTGAGAGGTTTCATGGATTTCGATTACCCCTCGCAAATGCGCAAAGCCTGCCTTGTGCTTATGGAAATGGTAGGGATTTTTCTTTATCCTCTCCACGCCTCTGCGAGAAGCTTTTTGTGAGCTGAGAGATACTTATAGACTGCTCAGGATAATACTTTCACTTTGATCAGATTGGTCGTACCCGGGACTCCTACGGGTACTCCCGCCGTGATAACAACTTTTTCTCCAATTTGGACGAGCTGAGATTTCAACGCCGCCAGGAATACCTTTTCGATCATATCGTCGGTGTTTTTCATTTCCTCCGTCAAGATAGGTTTTACACCCCAGACCAGGGATAATTGTCGATAGGTTTTTGCTACGGGAGTCGGGGCCAGGATCTGTTGTCGGGGTCGATATTTGGCAACCAGGCGGGCGGTATTACCCGTCTGGGTAAACGTAATAATAGCACTGGCGTCAATATCTTCCGCCAGGTGACAGGCGGCGCGGCTTACCGCTTCGGGTAGTGATGGGGTACTCTCTTCTTCCAGGCAGTGTGACAGCCGTACATCGGGCCATACATCGGAGAGAAAACCTGATTCCACATCTTCGGCAATCTTTACCATCATCTCTACGGCTTCAATCGGATAATTTCCACTGGCAGTCTCTTCGGACAACATAACGGCATCGGTTCCATCTAAAATAGCATTGGCTACATCGGTTACCTCTGCACGGGTTGGACGGGGACTATCGACCATGGAACGTAACATCTGGGTGGCTGTGATGACCGGTTTACCCAACCGATTTGATTTTTTAATCAACATTTTCTGTACCATAGGTACCTTCTCCAAAGGGGTCTCCACACCTAAATCTCCCCGGGCCACCATAATCCCATCTACGACCTCCATAATCTCATCAATATGCTTTAGGGCCTCATGTTTTTCAATCTTGGCAATAATGGGAATCGTGGCACCATGTTGTTGAATGAACCGTCGCGCTTCCAGCACATCTAGGGCACTACGAACGAAAGAAAGCGCCACGTAATCAACTCCCTGCCGAATTCCAAATATCAGATCTTCTTTATCTTTTTCGGTTAAACTCGGGGCCTGGATGGAACTGGTTGGAAAGTTAATCCCTTTGTGGGAACTGAGGGGCCCCCCTACAACGACTTGGCACTTGATATCCGTGTGGGAAGTTTCCAGAACCTTTAACTCCAGAGAGCCATCGTTGAGTAAGAGGGTATCTCCCGGTTTAACTTCATGGGGTAAATCAGGATAAGTAATGGAAACCTCCCGGGCATCTCCGGGGACTTTTCGGCTTGTGAGGGTGAATAGGGCCTGTGGTTTGAGTTGGACCACTCCGTCTTTTAAGGGACCAATTCGAATTTTCGGTCCAGCCAGGTCCTGGAGAATGGCAAGGGGTCGCTCCAGCAACCCGGCAAGATGTCGAAGATCCTGGATAACCTTTCCATGCTCGGCTTGGGTACCGTGGGAAAAGTTCAGGCGGGCCACATTCATCCCGGCACGGAGCAATCGCTCTAACACAGCCGGGGAACTAGAGGCTGGACCGATGGTACAGACGATTTTTGTCCTGGGCATATCCTTCTCCTGAGCAAAACTATCTTGACATTTATACGCTTGTTGATTACCTCTTAATTAATAATACCCTTAACTTTATTTTGACAATAAGTTTTCCCTTATAGAGGACAGGTTAATGACTTTCTTTTTTCAAGGATTATTCATCCCAGATCAATAAAAGGAGTTTGATAGGCTTATGGAATCGGATAAAACTTTATTCGAAATTTACCGCGAGCGCAGTTATGATAAAAAATATCGGGTTGTTTATTTTACAGAGCTTAATGAGCATAACAAAGAGCAGGAGATCAATCGGGCCCTGGCAGGAGATTCTTTTTACGAAGGTTTCCTTCGCAATTACCGGAAAGAAGAAGCCAAGGCAATTATCAATCAATTCTTACAAAGGCTAAACAATGGAGAGCAGGTAGACCCGGCAGAACTCGATACGGCTCTGGCCGAGTACATGCCTTAGGGAAATGGGTTCGCTTCCACAGGAAAAGGGGTCTTTCCGGGCTTAAAAAATCAGAGGGAGAGAAGAAACACCGAAATAAGAGCCAGGATAATTCCGATCCCCTGGGTTAGAGAAATGGTCTCGTTGAAAAGGATCAGACCCAGAATAATGGAAATAACCGGATAAAGCGCCGTAAAAGGGACGATGATCGAGGCTTTTCCCCCCTGGGATAAAGAAAGGAGAAAAAAGAAAACTCCCAAACTCCCGGAAATCCCGGATAAAATACCGAATAAAGCACCTGCCGAATGGATTTCTGTGTGGGAAGAGCGAAAAAAAAGAAACAGGAGGAAGGTCGTTGCGGTGGCTCCTACGGTACTAAATAAATAGGCCCACACAGGATCCACCCATTTAAGCGAAGATTTTTGAAAAATGGGAAAAACACCCCAGAGTAAGCAAGCCAGAATAGAATAAATAACCCATGCTTTGATCATATGGTAGTTTCTTAACTTTACCTGAGAAATTTTTCAGACTTTTAAACCATTTCCAGGTACAAGTCCTTATGAAGATAAGACTCTCTCTCGCCGGCCATCCATAATACTACTTTCCATTACATTTTTCAATAAAATAAACCCAACCGTAACTGTAACAAGTTAGTAGATGTCACTTTTTCTGTCTGAATACCCTCTGGCTCCCTCCGGGGGAGGGGCTGACGTGGGATTGCTGCTGCTGAAGTCCCCCCTGGAGGGGGGGATAGGGGGTGTTTCTTTTTCCACCGACTAAATTGATACGGATACACCTAATCCGGCTATTTAGAGTTAAAAACTTACCCCTTGACTTTCAAATTAAAACTTCCTTTATTTTAAAAAGTACCTGATAAACCGGAAAAAACAAAATAGAGCTATTAAAAATATCAAACAACCGGCCGGAAGAACCTCACCGGCTGAGGAAGACGGGGTTTATAAATTTCTCTTCCTTTAGGCTTGAAATCCTAATACCCTTTCTAGGTAGAAACATTGCCTACCTCTCCCCTTCCCCCTCTCCTGAAGGAGGGTGAGAGGGGTGGCCCTGTTTAAGGGCGATTCGGTCTGATCGCTCTGCAGATTAATGTTTATTGAGTAAGAAGGAGTTTGAGTTATGCAAAAATTGGCTGAGATCTGCATTCACCGTCCTGTTTTTGCGACCATGTTGATTTTGTCCTTGACGGTGGTTGGGATCTTTTCGTTTTTTACGTTGGGGGTTGATCTTTTTCCAAAGGTGGATTTACCGATGATTACCGTGACCGTGTCTAATCCTGGAGCATCGCCTCAGGAAATTGAAACCGAAATCACAGAAAAGATCGAGGCAGCCGTCAATACCATCAGTGGAATTGATGAACTACGCTCGACCTCGGTGGAAGGGGTTTCTCAGGTTTTTATTTCCTTTGTTCTGGAGAAGAATGCAGATGTTGCAGCCCAGGAGGTGCGTGACAAAGTAGATTTAGTTATTCCCGACTTACCGGATACGGCTGAACGTCCGGTAGTACAGAAGTTTCAGACAGATGCTTCACCGATTCTACGGGTGGCCATTTCGGCACCGCGTTCACTGCGAGAAGTAACCGAAATTGCCGATAAACAGATCAAAAAAAGGATCGAGAACGTCAATGGAGTGGGTGAAGTTCAGATTATCGGTGGAGCAGCCCGGGAAATCCAGATCTGGGTTGATCCAGATAAGATGCGGGCTTACAATCTAACCGCTGCCGAAGTCGCCAATGCTGTACGCAGGCAAAACATCGAGATACCCGGAGGACGGGTCGATCAGGGTGCACGGGAGTTGACGGTACGAACCATGGGGCGTATTACCAACCCGGCGGACTTTAATAACCTTGCCATTGCCACCCGAGGTTCTTATGTGGTTAAATTAAGCGATATAGGATATGCCGAGGATGGAACAAAGGAACAACGAACGGTTTCGCGTTTGAACCAACAGCCTGCGGTAACCCTCCTTGTTTTGAAACAGTCAGGTACTAACACCGTCGCCGTAGCCAATGCTGTTAAAGAACGATTAGCCGAGATTTCCCCCACACTCCCTCCTGATGTGCGGGTTGAAATCGTCGGGGACCAATCTGTTTTTATCAAAGCAGCCGTTGAAGCCATCGAAACCCACCTGGTGGAAGGGGGACTCCTGGCAGCCCTGGTTGTTTTTCTCTTCCTTTGGAATCTACGCTCGACCTTGATTGCTGCCGTTGCCATTCCTACCTCTATTATTGCGACTTTCGGTGCCATGGCGGCCATGGATTATACCCTGAACCAGATTACCATGCTGGCACTCACGTTGATGGTGGGTATTGTGATTGATGATGCCATTGTCGTGCTGGAAAATATCTACCGATTCATCGAAGAGAAAAAGCTTCCCCCCTTTCAGGCTGCCATCGAAGGGACTCGGGAGATCGGCCTGGCCGTTATGGCCACCACGCTTTCGCTTTTGGCGGTCTTTTTGCCGGTGGGCTTCATGGGAGGTATTGTCGGGCGGTTTATGTCCTCGTTTGGATTGACCTCGTCCTTTGCTATCGCCGTTTCCTTGCTGGTCTCGTTTACACTGACGCCTATGCTCTGTGCAAGATTTATTAAATCTTCGGAGAAAGCCCAACCCCCGGGGAGTGGATCCAAGGAGTCCTTTTTTTACCGTCCCATTGATCGAAGTTATATGGGGTTATTGAAGTGGTCCCTACGACATCGATGGGTGATCATAGGGTTGTGTTTGCTGGTAATTGTCAGTATTGTTCCCTTGTTTAAAGCGGTCGGCAAAAATTTCCTGCCGGTAGATGATCAATCTGAATTTGAAATAACCCTGCGTACCCCTGAAGGATCTTCCCTGAGCTACACGTCCGATATTGTTGAAAGCATTGCGACAGCGGTACGTCAGTTACCCGGGGTTACCCATACCTTAACCACCGTGGGGGGTGGAGCTCAGGAGCTGGTCAATACGGCTACGATCTATGTGAAACTCAAACCGATCCAGGCGCGGGAACTTTCGCAACAGGAACTCATGGAACAGGCCCGCGAACTCTTAAAGAATTACCCCGGCGAACTCCGTACGAGTGTACAGCCGGTCTCCAATATCGGAGGCGGGGGAGCGCGTAATGCCGACATTATGTTTGTCATTTACGGTCCGGAGCTTCAAAAACTGACGGTTTATTCAGAAGAATTACTTCAGAAGATGAAAACCATTCCAGATGTGGTAGACGTGGACTCCTCACTGATTGTCGGTAAACCCGAATTGCGTGTGGTCATAGATCGGGAGCTTGCAGCCGATTTAGGGGTGAGTGTTAACGATGTGGCCCAGGCCTTGAACTTACTGATCGCCGGACAAGTGGTTTCTACCTACAATGAAGGAACTGATCAATACGATGTGCGTCTACGTGCCATGGGAGAGTATCGGACAAGTGCCAGGGATCTGGAACGTATAACGGTCCCTTCCAGCAAGCTTGGCCCGGTAAGTCTGGACCATGTGGTACGGGTTGTGGAGGCTACAGGACCCTCGGCCATCGATCGTCAAAACCGGGAACGCAATGTCACGCTTATGGCCAATGTTAAACCGGGCGGGTCTCAGGCTGCGGTAATTGATCAGATGAACCAGTTCGTGAAGCAGATGAATCTGGAGCCCGGTTATACCACAGGTCTGGCCGGTCGGTCCCGGGAACTGGGACGCACCGGTTATTACTTTATGCTGGCCTTTGCCCTATCCTTCATCTTTATGTACATGGTATTGGCCGCACAATTTGAATCGTTCATCCACCCGGTAACCATCCTCCTTACCTTACCCCTTTCGATTCCCTTCGGGATCCTTTCTTTGCTGGTCATGGGACAAACGGTAAATATTTTCTCCGGCCTTGGAATTTTGCTCCTTTTTGGAATTGTGAAGAAAAACGCCATTTTACAGATAGATCATACCAATGAACTCCGGGCAAAGGGTATGAAGCTGATGGATGCCATTCTGCAGGCGAACCGGGATCGTCTACGTCCTATTTTAATGACAACTATCGCCCTTGTGGCTGGGATGATGCCTTTAGTCCTTTCAACTGGACCGGGTTTAGGCACTAACCGGTCTATTGGCGTCCTTGTGGTGGGAGGTCAATCCCTCTGCCTGTTGTTAACCCTCTTAGCCGTGCCGGTCTTCTATTCCCTCTTTTCCCGCTCCAGGGATTTTGGCAAAATCCGGGTTCGTGAACGTGTGAGCGAGCGAATCAAAGCCTTCGCCCAGGCTCAGATAGAAAAGGTGGGAAAGAGCGAACCGCACCTGAGACCCTACAATGAATCTTGAGAAGTGTTGGAACTTTTGAAAACTTCTTTTTCTTCGTCGGTCTAAGGTTAAATCTAAATAGAAATGCCCTATAACATAACTGGCAGGGCGACCCCTCCCAGGTCGCCTCGCCGGGGTTAACCTTCTTATCCTGGCGCCTGTGGGGATGGAAGGTGAGGGAGGGGTTTCTTCTTCTACCTACTGAAGAGGTACAGATACCACTAGTCTAGAGGATTGACTTCTTTTAAAGAATCTCTTAAGATGAATACTATGGACCCCAAATTGTACCGGGAATATGTAGCCTTACTTTCTCAAATCAAAGACCATCTCATTTTCCATAAAAATATGGGACTTACCCATCTTCAGATTCGGCGCTCTCCAGTTTCCTCACAGGTCCGTCTCTCTTTAGAGGAGGTGGAACAACGTTTAGGGGACTGCCGGCGATGTAAACTTCATAAGGGACGGCATCACATTGTCTTTGGAACCGGAAATAAACAGGCAAAGCTGGTTTTTATCGGTGAAGCTCCCGGTTATGAGGAAGATATCCAGGGCAAACCCTTTGTAGGTAAAGCCGGACAACTTCTTACCAAAATCATAGAATCCATTGGGTTGACCCGTGAAGAGGTTTACATAGCCAACGTAGTAAAATGCAGACCTCCTGGAAACCGAAATCCAGAGCCCGATGAAATTGCTTCCTGTGAACCCTTCCTCATTCAGCAGCTAGAAGCCATTCGGCCTAAGCTCATCTGTGCCCTGGGAACTTTCGCTGCCCAAACTCTTCTCAAAACCAAAGTACCTATTTCTAAACTACGTGGGAAATTTTATTCATACAAAAATATGAAACTTATGGTCACCTTCCATCCGGCTTATCTGCTCAGAAATCCTCAAGATAAACGATTAGTTTGGGAAGATATGAAGGCCCTACGGCGGGAATATGATAAACTCTAAAGTCCAATTATTTGACGCCCAGGGGAAAGGATCGAAGAATCGTCCGGGAAGGAATCCGGTTCTCCCCCCTTTTTCAATGGCCCTTAGTTTGCATAGGCGATTTTACGAAGAGGTTTTGTTTAAATTTGGTAATGAAACATGGGAGACATCTCTGGTTCTACAAAAATTGTAGGAATCTTCGGGGATCCTATTCATCATACTCTCTCTCCACAGATGCATAATGCTGCCTTTCAGGCTTTAAAGTTAGAGTATGTGTATCTACCTTTTCGGGTAACCCCTGAAAATCTATCAACCGCGATAAGATCCTTGCCCAGTTTAGGGATCCTGGGGGTTAATATAACTATTCCCCATAAGGAGAGAATCTTAGATTATTTAGATGAATTGGATCCCGAGGCTCAGGTCATTGGGGCTGTAAATACCGTTGTGGTTCAAGGTCAAACCCTTAAAGGTTATAATACAGATGGTAAGGGTTTCATCGAATCCCTTCGGGTTGAAAATGTCGAACCCAAAGGAAAGAAAATCCTCCTTCTAGGAGCCGGCGGAGCTGCCAGAGCGGTAGGGATGCAATTGGCTTTAGAGGGGGTTTCGGCTATTTTTATTAGCAATCGGACGTCTGAAAAGGCTGAACGTCTGGCTCGTGATATCCAAGACCGGACTTCTCTGGCGCAGGTACAGGTTCTGGAGTTTAACCCTCGGACCTTAAAACCCTACCTCAACCAGGTGGATATCATTGTCCAGACGACCTCGGTAGGCATGTCTCCTCCAGGAGTCTCTCCGGTAGATATTATCGGGGTTTCCGAGAAACAAACGGTATGTGATCTGATCTATAAACCTCCTAAAACAAAATTCCTGGAAATGGCGGAAAGTCAAGGAGCAAAAATCATCAACGGGTTGGGTATGTTGGTTTACCAGGGTGCGCTGGCCTTCCAACTATGGACCCAAATCCCTCCTCCCATAGAAGTTATGAAGGCAGCTTTACTCAAATCATCAAAAAATCCTTTGTCATCCCCGGTTATCTGAAGATGAAAGGCATCTTAAAGAAGACCCGGGGTGTAAGGGGGGAGAAATTTTCTTGACAATTCAGCTTAATTACAGTAATAAAAACGACCAACTGTCTTTCAATTATCTTTCTCTAAGTTGGATTAAAAACTCTCATTCCTTCAAAAAGATAACAAACCTAACAGGTCAGTAAAGAACCTGTCTGTATTTTATTCTGATTAAAAGGGGTAATACTTAAATGGCCGAGAAAATTGGAGAAATTCTCTTAAAAGCAAATTTAATTACACGACAACAATTGCAACAGGCTGTGCAGGAACAAAAGAACTCGGGAGGTCGTCTGGGTTCCGTTCTGGTTAAAATGGGGTTTGTGAATGAAGACTCGATCCTTTCCTGTTTAAGTAGTCAGTTTGGAGTTCCTGCCATCGATTTAGATACTTTTCATATTGAAGAGTCGGTTCTTGAGACTATCCCGGTTTCCGTAGCTAAGAAGTATATGGTCATTCCCATCAGTCGTGTGGGAAATATCTTGACCCTTGCTATGGCAGACCCCTCCGATGTTTTCGCCATGGATGATATCAAGTTTATGACGAATTACAACATCGAGCCGGTCGTTGCCTCTGAAAGCTCTATCATAGAAGCAATTAATCGACATTACGGTAAAAAGGATAAAAAAGCAGCCGCCTCTGAAGGACAAGAAGAAAAGAAGGTCGAAGCGATTAATTATAAGGATTTCTCCATGACGGAAGATGAGATCGAGGGGGATACCATAGAAATGGAGATGAGTCCCACCGTCGATATTAATGAATTTGATAAAATTGTTAAGGGAGCCATAGAAAATGTCGAGGTGGTAGAAGAAAAAGAGGAGGAAGGGGTTATTACCGAGGTGGATGCCCCCATTGTAAAGCTTGTGAACGGGATCCTTCTCAATGCTGTACAAAGGAAAGTCAGCGATATCCATATCGAGCCTTATGAAAAAGTTTTCAGAGTTCGGTATCGACTGGATGGGGACCTGTATCCGGTCATGAGTTTACCGCTTACTTTAAAGAATTCCGTGGTCTCCAGAATTAAAATTATGTCCAACCTGGACATCGCGGAGAAACGGCTCCCCCAGGATGGGCGTATCAAATTGAAACTGGGTAAGAAAAAAGAGATCGATTTTCGGGTTTCTACGCTTCCCACCCTGTTTGGAGAAAAAATTGTTTTACGGTTACTGGATAAATCTACCTTACAACTGGACTTAACCAAACTCGGGTTTGAACCTCAATCCCTGGAAGACTTTAAGGAGGCAATTCGTAAACCTTACGGAATGATCCTGGTAACCGGACCCACGGGAAGTGGTAAAACAACGACCCTTTATTCGGCCTTGCAGTCGTTAAATACCACCGATGTAAACATTGTGACGGCTGAGGATCCGGTAGAGTTTAATCTTATGGGAATCAATCAGGTGCAGATGCGGGAAGATGTGGGTCTTACCTTTGCCAGTGCCTTGAGGGCTTTCCTGCGCCAGGATCCGGATATTATTCTGGTTGGGGAGATACGAGATTTTGAAACGGCTGAAATAGCCATCAAAGCCGCTCTTACCGGGCATTTAGTCTTGAGTACCCTTCATACCAATGATGCCCCCAGCACGGTGAATCGCCTTTTAAATATGGGGATAGAGCCTTTTCTGGTAGCGTCTTCGGTCTTATTGATTGTGGCGCAAAGATTGCTGAAGAAAATATGCCAAAAATGTAAGGAACCTGAAAAACTTCCTATGGATGTCCTCATTCGAGCTGGATTGAGTGAGGAAGAAGCCAGAACCATTACGCCTTACAAGGGTAAAGGGTGTGAAATGTGTAATAAGACGGGGTATAAGGGGCGTATTGCTCTGTATGAGGTCATGGTCGTCAAACCCAATATTCGGGAGTTAATCCTGAGGGGAGCCTCGACCGATGAATTGAAAGCTCAGGCTATTCAAAACGGAATGTTAACCCTGAGGGCCAGTGGACTTGCCAAACTTAAAGAAGGGATTACCTCTCTGGAACAGGTTTTAAGTGTTACCTTAGGAGATTAAGTATGTCCGATCTGCATGAGTTACTCAGAATAATGTTTGAACGGGGTGCTTCGGATTTACATATTACCAGTGGTTCTCCTCCCCAAATCCGTATAGATGGGAGCCTGATTCCCATCGATGGGGAAGAACCTCTCACCCCGGCAGATACCAAGCGGCTGGTCTATAGCGTTTTAACCGATTCACAAAAACATACCTTTGAGGAAAATAATGAGTTGGATTTTTCTTTTGGTGTGAAAGGACTCAGTCGCTTCCGGGGTAATGCCTTTCAACAACGGGGGGCCGTAGCGGCTGCCTTCAGAACGATCCCTTATAAAATCCCCTCTTTTCAAGAGTTGGGACTCCCCCCCTCCGTTTCCAAATTAGCTGAAAAACCCCAGGGTCTTGTCCTCGTGACAGGTCCTACAGGAAGCGGTAAGTCGACCACCCTGGCGGCTTTGATTGATAAAATCAATACCGAACGCCACGATCATATTATAACTATCGAAGATCCCATCGAGTATTTACATGAACATAAAAATTGTATCGTCAATCAACGAGAGGTTCAGGCTGATACCAAATCCTTTAAGGCAGCCCTTAAATACGTATTAAGACAAGATCCAGATATTATCCTGATCGGCGAAATGCGGGATCTTGAAACTATTGAATCGGCTTTGGTTATCGCCGAAACCGGACACCTGGTTTTTGCTACCCTGCATACCAATTCCTGTGCCCAAACTATCAATCGAATCATCGATGTGTTTCCACCTTATCAACAATCCCAGGTCAGAGCTCAACTGTCCTTTGTCCTGGAAGGGGTTATCACGCAGCAACTGATCCCTAAGGCCAGTGGGCGAGGTCGTGTCTTGGCCGTTGAAGTCATGATCCCTAACCCGGCTATTCGAGCCCTTATTCGGGAAGATAAAGTCCACCAGATTTATTCCCAGATGCAGGTTGGACAGGAAAAGACCGGGATGCAGACCATGAATCAATCCCTCCTCAGCCTGTTCAAAAGACGCTTGATCAGTAAAAACGAGGCTTTTAAGAGATCACCTAATCTAGATGAATTCGAGCAAATGATGGCTCGGGAAGGTGCCGTTATGGATCGTTTATCCGTATAGGTTCTAAGATCTAAGTTCTAAGTTCATAGAATCCCTATAAAACTAGAACCCGACCTTTAGAACTTAACAACTATGCCGGAATTTACATATAAAATTAAAATAGCGGGTAGGAAGATTAAAAAAACCATTGAAGCTCCCAACAAGGAAGCTGCCATCCGGCTTATAAAAAATAAAACAGGGGCAGATGTCAACTCGGTTAAACCTAAATCGAAGCCTATCGAAATTCCTTTCCTGTCGTCGATGATGAAGCCTAAAATTAAGACGAAGGACGTGGTTATTTTTACCCGGCAGTTTGCAACCATGATCGACGCAGGGCTCCCTCTGGTCCAATGTCTGGAAATTTTAGGGAATCAGCAAGAAAATCCAACCTTCGCCGAAGTTATTAAAAAACTCCGTGTGGATGTGGAAGAAGGCTCTACCTTTGCAGATGCCTTACGAAAACACCCGAAGGTTTTTGATAACTTGTTTACCAACCTTGTAGAAGCTGGAGAAGCCGGTGGTATTCTGGATACCATCCTGAACCGATTAGCCGGATACCTGGAAAAAGCCCAGGCTTTAAGGGCCAAAATCAAATCGGCCATGATTTATCCCATTACCGTGATCACCGTAGCCATTGTCGTCGTGGTGTTCTTGCTTATCTTTGTGATTCCTACCTTTGCTTCGCTGTTTACAGGATTAGGAGCTCCCTTACCGGGTCCCACTCTGTTTGTGATGGCCTTAAGTCAATTTTTAGTCAGATTCGGACCTTTCCTGGCGGTTGGTCTGGTTGTGGCCGGCTACCTCTTCAAAAAATACTATGCGACCGAAAATGGTCGCCGCACGGTCGATGCGTTTATTTTGAAACTCCCCATATTTGGAGACCTGGTTACCAAGGCTTCCGTTGCCCGATTTACCAGAACTCTGGGTACCCTGATTAGCAGTGGGGTGCCTATACTGGATGGATTGGAGATCACAGCCCGTACCGCAGGTAACGCCATTATCGAGCTGGCCGTAATGGAAACAAGAAACAGTATTAAAGAGGGAAAAACTATTGCAGAACCCCTGGAACTGACCGAGGTTTTTCCACCTATGGTCGTTCAAATGGTCAGTGTGGGCGAACAGAGCGGGGCTTTAGACAGCATGTTGGCTAAAATCGCCGACTTCTATGAGGAGGAAGTAGATCGCGCCGTAGAAAATTTAACCTCCTTGTTGGAACCTTTGATGATTGTTTTCCTGGGAATTACCGTGGGAGGGATCGTTATCTCTATGTACCTGCCTATCTTTAGTCTGATTAAGCATATCGGATAATAAATCCTTTAGATTTCTTTCTGCAAGTCATAGAAAAAAGATGATTCTCCCTTCTCAGATTCATGGGGGTACAACAAACTAAGTTTATAAATTCTTCTCATCGAAGAAATAAATTGATTTTTTATGGTGAGCATAGCCCACCCTCTAAGGAGGGTGAGTGTAATTGCTCTACCCAATATGAATGAGCCGGAATATAGATGACTCTAAAAATGAAACAGGATTTAATAAAATAAAATGGCTGATTTTTCTTCGAATCGTGGTCATTACGTTAACTTTGGGTTCTGCCCTGCTGTTTCAACTTCAAAATGCAAACCCGGCTGCACTGGATCCTCTCTATAACTTCATTATCTTTGCTTACCTCTTCGCAGTTTTTTCAATTATTCTTCTAAAAATCATTCGAAATTTTTACATTCTGGCCTACTTTCAAATTATCAGTGATTTACTTTTTGAAACCGGATTTGTTTATGTAACCGGTGGAATTAAAAGTTTTTTCTCTTTTACCTATATTTTTTCGATTATCGCCGCCAGCATTATCTTGTTCCGTAAAGGCGCCTTTGTGATGGCTTCCCTGAGTAGTTTATTGTACGGGACTTTAGCGACCCTCCAGTATTATGAAATTATCCCTATCTATGGACCTCCAGGATTCCCCTTTACAACCTTAAATATCAGTTCCTTCTACTATAATATCTTTCTCAATGTCTGTGCTTTTTATCTCGTAGCTTTCCTGAGTAGTTACCTGGCCGAATCCCTAAAAATAACCCATGAACAACTGCAAGAAACTTCCAGTGACCTCAACGAACTTCAAGTATTCCACAAAAATATCCTGCAGAGTATGAGTAGTGGTCTCTTAACAACCAATCTTGTAGGGAAAATTACCTCCTACAATCGAGCTGCCGAGGAAATAACCGGATATAAATTTGAAGAGGCCTATGGGGCCGATCTGGATCAGATATTGCCCGGAGTCTGTGTTAAAGAAATCTTTGACATGATGGAAAAAACGAACCAATCCTCGTACCGCTTTCAAAAAATGGTTAAGTCTAAGGACGGCACTACTATGTATCTGGGGATGACGGCCTCTATTCTTAAAAATATTCGGCGGAATGAAGTAACAGGGTTAACCATTATCTTTCAGGATCTTACAGAACTCCGAGAAATGGAAGAGCAGGTTAGGCGGTCCGATCGTCTGGCTGCATTAGGAGAGTTAGCCGCAGGAATAGCCCACGAAATAAGAAATCCCCTGGCTTCTATTAAGGGATCCGTTCAGATGCTAAAAGCCGATCTTAAGCTGGAAGAAGAAAGCCGAACCCTCATGGATATTATTATTCGTGAGTCCACCCGCCTCAACAATATCATTACCGATTTTTTGGTGTATGCCCGTCCGACTCCTTTAACCCTTAATAAATTTGACATCATCCGCGAGATCATTGATCCTACACTCGTTCTCCTCAAAAATAGCCCGGAATGCTCAGATCTCATTCATATCGAGAAAATCTATCCCCAGGAACCCCTCTGGGTCGTATGTGATCGACAACAAATGCGTCAGGTTTTATGGAATTTGTGCCTCAACGCTGTTCAAGCCATGCCAAGAGGAGGAATTCTCCTGATCTCTGTAAAGAAAATCGAAGGAAACCTGGATGGAAAAGATATCTCTCCATCTAAAAAATTAGCTCCTCCTGAAATTAAAAATAGCCGACGCTCCTGGTGTACAATTACCATTCAGGATACCGGTTATGGAATAAAGTCGGAAGACTTAGAAAAGATCTTTGTTCCGTTTTTTACCACTAAGGAAAACGGAACAGGGCTGGGATTGGCTATCGTACATAACATTATCGAGAATCATCAGGGGATTATTAAAGTAAAAAGTAAAATTAACGAGGGTACAATTTTTGAAGTAAGTTTACCTTGTTCTGAATAAATACGATTCCCCCTTAGCAATTCTTGAGGATTCAACCGTGATGAATTGCTAAGAAGGAGTTGTTCACCGAATTTCCATGGATGAGACCTTTTCAATTCTAGTCGTAGATGATGAGCGGAGCATGAGGGATTTCCTGGCCATCATGCTAAAAAAAGAGGGTTACCAGGTGACGGTGGTGGAAGATGGAAATCAGGCCATCAAAGCCATTCAAAAAGACATTTTCGATCTCGTCATTACCGATATTAAAATGCCCGGGGTAGATGGACTCCAGGTCCTACAAACCATTAAAGAGTTATCTCCTGAAACCCTGGTCATTATGATTACGGCTTTCTCTTCAACCCAAGACGCGGTTAAAGCTATGAAACAGGGGGCCCTTGATTATATCTCCAAACCTTTCGAGGTGGAAGAAATCAAGCTCATCGTTCGAAATGCTTTGGAACGCAAAAGGTTATCTGAAGAAAACAGGTACCTTAAACGAGAACTGGAGTCCAAGCATACCTCGGCAGCTATCATTGGTGAAAGCCCGGCCCTTCAGCGGGTTCTAAAAATGATTGAGAAGGTCAGCTATAATCGAAGTACTGTACTGATCCTGGGAGAGAGTGGGACCGGAAAGGAACTCGTAGCTAGAGCCATTCATCAGAACAGTCCCCGACGAAACAAGCCTTTTGTTACGGTAAATTGTGGAGCCATTCCAGAACACCTTCTAGAAAGCGAGCTTTTTGGACATATGAAAGGTGCCTTTACAGGAGCCATTGCAAACAAGCAAGGGTTATTTGAACTGGCAGATGGAGGAACCTTCTTCCTGGATGAAATTGGAGAGACAACCCCAACCATCCAGGTAAAGCTCTTGAGGGTTCTGCAAGATAGACAATTTAAGCGGGTCGGGGGAACCGTAGATATTAAAGTAGATGTCCGAATTATCGCTGCATCCAATAAAGATCTGGAAAAAATGGTTCAGGAGGGCACGTTCCGGGAGGATCTTTTCTACCGACTCAACGTAATCCCCATCTATATTGAACCCCTCAGAAACAGAAAGGAAGACATTCCCTTGTTGGTTAATCATTTTCTGAGAAAGTATGGTGAGGAACTGGGTAAAACCTTTTCAGGCATAACCGATGAGGCTATGAAGGTGCTCATGGATTACGACTGGCCCGGTAATATCCGAGAATTAGAAAATGCCATTGAACGTGCCGTTGCTTTGGAATCCGGTTCTGTCATCTCGGTAAATAGTCTACCGGATAGTGTACGGGGATTATCCACCCGGATTAAACCTTTCATTCCGGATATCCCCCCGGAAGGGGTCGATCTGGAAAATATTGTAAATGAAGTCGAAAAGGGCCTTTTAATGAAGGCTCTGCAAAAATCCGGTTGGGTGAAAAAACAGGCTGCTAAAATGCTCCACTTAAGCTTTAGATCCCTTCGGTACCGATTAGATAAGTTCGATATCGATAAGCCTGAGAAACCTTTTTAAACTCCAGACTTATAGAAATTCATCGATGGGTATGAGCGACTACAGGTTGCTCTTACGTTAAAATCTACACGTGGAAGGTTTTACATCGGAAAATTTGCCGGCTACCCGGCCCTCCCCCACAGATCCACTCCTGATCCTTTTGGTTTTAATCCCCATAGGAATCCTTCCCCTATACCCTTCCGAAGAAATCGGCCCCTTCATGGTACGAGCTTCTATCTTAGGATATGTCTGTATAAGAGGAATGCGGGGCTTAATTCAACCGGATACCTCAAAGGATCCTATCCTTTGGAATAAATTTCTATTCCTGGGGTCAGGATGGGGGCTTCTATCCTTTCTCTGGAGCCTAAGCCCCTCTACCAGTCGATCGACTTTTCTCGATTTTTTCCTTTACTGCGTCCTCTACGATTTGATAAACCAATCTTATTTTTCTAAACACCTAATAAAAAGGATTTGTCAGTTCCTGGTTATTATAGCCGTCCTGGTATCCTTAGATGGCCTTTTTCAAAAATTCTATCGCTACCCTGCTTACCTACCTTATCTGACCGAATATGCTCAAGAGTTCGATCCCTTCACTCTGGAGATGATGAAAAATCGGGTGGCCGATTTATCCGGGAGAATCTTTTCTCATTTTTTATTGCCCTCCCATCTGGCCGGATATCTTATCCTGATCATTCCGGTTAATTGGGCCTTGATCCGGCTGACGCCAACTCTATGGAAACGCATCGGTTGGATTCTTGCTCTGGGAGTTAATTTTATCGGATTATTTTTAACAAAATCCTATGGAGCCTGGCTTTCTTTGCTATTTGCCCTGACCTTGACTTTATCCTATTCTTTCCTGGGTTCCCCGGCAGGGTCCTTTCTAAACCTCAAAAAAGAATCCTTTCTACCCCTATTTAAACCAACAGGGATCGATAAAAAGGGGATTCTTAAAAAGGCTGTGAATCTTATGGTTTTTTGTCTGGGGATCTTTATGGTCCTGACCTTAATTGGCTATAGCCGGGGCATCTATCTTTGGGATTTAAACGACCCTCGTCATCCGGCCTATTTAAGGCTTCTAAACTGGAAAAGCGCCCTTTCTATCCTTATGGATTATCCATGGACCGGAGCCGGATTGGGTACTTTTAAAATTATATACCCTCAATACATGCTCCCCGGCGCCAATGAGGCTAACTTCGTCCATAATTCTTACCTCCAAATCGGGTCAGAACTCGGCCTGCCCGGACTCTTAGCCATCTGTTATGCTGCCGGAGTCTGGATACTCCGAGGACTTACCAGATTAACTGCTCTTGGCGATGGGGATAACCGGATTTTAGTTCAGGGTCTTTTTCTGGCCGGACTATGCTTTTGTTTTCATAATCTTATGGATTACGATCTCTATGTGCCTTCCCTGGGATTGATGGGGTTTATGCTGCTGGGGCTGGGGGGGAACAGGAGTGTGGGAGGATGGGGGTGTAGGAGGATGGAAGTATGGGAGGGTGGGAGGATGGGAGGATCTTCTACAGATCTTCACCCCCCCATCCCTCCACACTCCCATCCCCCCATCCTCCCACCCTCCCATACTTCCATACCCCTTTATATTCTTCATCTCTCCCTCGTCGGTCTGAGTTTGTATCTTTTCACCGTCAACACCCAACTCTATCTTACCCGGGGTTACCTCCAGCAGATTAAGGAGAGTTGGGAGCAGAAGGATCTTGGAAAGGCTTATGAGACGGCTCAAAAAGCCCTCTTTTATAATCCGAAAAGTCCTTCGTTGCAAGAAATCTCCGGGGTGTTACTCCTGGAGTTGAAAAGACCCGAAGAAGCTACTCAGGCCTTTCAAAAAGCTATTGAACTGGACCCTAGAGTACCCAGGTTTCATGCTTATCTGGCAGAGGCGTACCTTCTGAAAGGAGATCTGGCCGGTGCTTACGTTGAAACGAAAAGGGCCGTGGAGTTATTTCCCTTACGGATTTCTTATCAGAAGAAATTAGAAGAGGTAACGGCTCTTTTAGAGAAGTATTCGATCAGGAATTAGATGGAGTCGAAAGTCGACAAAATACGTCACTCAATTTCTACAATAATTGTCAGATACCCTCCCCTTATTCCTTCAATTCTTTTTCCTTTAACGCCTATCTCTTCCCCGTGAATTCCCAAAGGAGAGCTTTTCCAGGAACCCTGCTACAGATCTTTTTTCCCCTGGCATATATTCTGCACTCCATAAAGCTGTGTTGTTATCGGTGAGAAATTAACTTTGTTCCCTTTTGATAAGGAGGAAATATTGTATGCTAATGAAATTGAGAAAGAACGAACACGGCTTTACTTTAATCGAATTGTTGATTGTCGTGGCCATTATCGGTATCATCGCAGCTATAGCGATCCCTAACCTCTTGGATGCCACCCAAAGGGCCAAGCAACGTCGAACCATGGGTGACATGAAGACGATCGCCAATGCAGTGGGTCAGTACATGCAGGACGCAAGCATTGCCATTCAATACTCCGGTAACCCGGCTGCTTCAGGTAGTGCTTTTATCTCGAGCTTAGTCCCCACATATATAGCTGCGATTCCCGATCAAGATGGATGGGGGAATACATTCGTCTATACGACCACAGCGAAAGATGCCTACACCCTTATAAGTCCTGGGCGAGACGGTGCCATCAATACTCCGTCTACTCGTAATGATCGGAACTGGGACCATGACTTGATGATCAGTAACGGAATCTTCATCGCATCCCCAGATTCAGGAACTTAATTTTATATCTTTATATCCGGCACAGCAGGTTTTTGCTGCTGTGCCTTCTTTAAATTTTGTTAGAATGATCTATCCAATAACAACTAAATACTCTTTCTGGTAAAAACGCCATGTACGACGTTTCTATAGATGATACGGAGCCATGACGTAAACCCAGGTTTTTGAAACGCACTGTTCAAGAATCTATAGATGACTTCTTAATCTCCCCCAGACCTCCTTCCTTTTCTCAAAGGAAGTTAGCGACAAGACTCGTTTTAGTTTTTATCCTGGCCCTCTTCATCCGACTTCTTCCCTATCCCGCGGTTTTTAAAGGGAATACCGTATTTTTTGATGGACCGGATGCTTACTATCACATGAAACGGGTTCTCTTGACGGTCCAATACTTTCCAACGGTACCTGCCTTTGATCCTTATACCAATTATCCCCATGGCGGATACATTATCTGGCCGCCTCTCTTCGATTTTTTTATTGCCTTGATTGCCAAGGTAGTTGGACTGGGAAATCCTTCTACCTATCTTACCGAGGTTGTTGGAGCTTTGGTCCCTCCGATTATAGGTGCTCTGACCATTTTTCCGATTTATCTATTAGCCCGGGAAATTTTTAATTCTACCATCGGCCTCTACAGTGCTCTATTTCTCGCCGTACTTCCGGCTCATGTTACCATTTCGACCATCGGAATGACGGATCAGCATCTGGCTGAGGTTTTTTGTTCAACCTTTACGTTTGTAGCACTCCTCAGACTGATCTCTCGCTTCGAAGACCCGGAGGTAGGGGGACGCGTCCCCGCGTCCCGACTCCTGGGGATTGGAATGGCCGGTTGCATTCTGGTCTGGCAGGGATCCGTAGTTTTTATAGGGTTTATAACCCTTTACCTTCTGATCTATCTGGGATATCAAGCTTTTAGAAAAAAGCTTGATACCTCTCTTCTCCGTGAAATCGTCAAGGCTTATCTCCTTGCCCTTCTGTTCATAGGTACCGTAACCTTCTGGTATCTCTGGAATTCAGGTCGGTTTACCATCCTCTCCTATGTCACGTTTTCCTGGTTCCATTTCTTTTTTACCCTCCTTTGCCTGATTCTGATCCTCCTCCTGTCCCTGATGGGTTCTTTTAGACAGAAGCCAAAGGAACAGAGGCGAAGGATGATTTTACCGGCTATTTTGCTAAGTCTTTCTCTCCTGGCCCTTACGCTGCTCCTGGGATCATCTATTTTGAAAGGAGCTATCTATCTGGCCAATAGAACCGATGAAACCGTTTTAAGGGAGAATGAAGTTATCCAGTCTTCTTCAAAGGCCTGGATACAAACTATTTCAGAATACAAACCCCTTTTCTTTATCGAAGGTTCCTTCGATACTTCCTATGCAGAAAAAGTTCTCTCTCGAATTTTTTATTTGGTACCCTTTTTCTGGGTCTATTTCGCCGTAAAGGTTAAAAAAAGCCCTTCAGGTGATTTTTACAGACTTTTTTTTCTCCTCGCCTGGACACTTTTGAGTGGATTCATGGCCCTCTTTCAGCATCGTTATACGTACCTGTTTTCTGTAGTTTGTTCTATTTATCTCGGATTTTTTGTTGAAAAGTTTTTTCGCCTTCTGCAAGCCTATGGGAATTTATGGAAAACAAAGAGTCCCTTTTTTCAGATTTTGGTTGAACAAAAAACAGGTCTTGGGGTACTTTTTGCTATGGTTATCTGGATTCTTTTCCCGGGTTTGCAATATCTGTCCGGGCTTTCTAAGTTGCCTGTGGGGCCTCCCCGAGATATCTATCAGACCCTTCTCCAACTCAAACAACTCTCTCCGGAACCTGGGGATTTTTACAGTTTGCGCCAACAACCTCAATATGGAATTCTGGCCAATTGGTCTTTTGGTCGTTGGATTAACTACATTGGACACCGACCTGCAATAGCCGACAATGACGGTTACGCCTTTGAAGAATCCACCCGGTTTTTTTTGGCAGAGGATGAAGATACGGCCAATCAAATCTTGACCGAAAAAAAAGCCCGTTATATCCTGGTTTCTGATCTTCTTCGGGCCTTTCCTCGTTATGCAGCAGCCATAGGGTTAAATCCGGCCACCTATTTTGAAATGAAAACGTTGCCTCAAGAGTCCGGGCAGACCCAGCTCGCTATTCCCACTGAACGATTTTATTCTTTGATGCAAACAAGGCTCTATGAGTTTGATGGAACCGCCATTAAGAGAGAAAAATGGATTCCTGCGCTGGAACACTACAGGCTCTTATACGAGTCCGACACGATTTTATCTGAAGGAAGGCCACGACCGGTTCACTGGATTAAGGTGTTTGAGTATGTACCAGGCGCTCGTATTATCGGTAAAACCAGGGCAGAGATTCCTGTATCCATCCTTCTCAAGGTTCAAACGAATCAACAACGGATATTCTCCTATTTGAATGTTACCAGGAGCGATATGGCGGGAAATTTCAAGTTTACCGTTCCCTATTCAACCGATAAGTCCATAGCTTCTATTCATACTTCTGATTTTTACCTGCTAAAATGTGACACAGGACTTCAGCAAGTTCAAGTCGATGAAGAAGCCATTAGACGTGGAAAAGACATTATTTTGGAAAGGGCCTGTGAATAGACAGGGCTCTCCTTTAGCTTTTTTCCTTTTACTCTTTACCCTCCTTTTGTTTTTTCACAAACCTCTTTTTTTGGGGAAAGTCTTCCATCAAAAAGATATTCTTCCCTTTTTTTATCCTATGGTTTCCTTTAATAAGGAAGCGATTCAAGCCGGATACCTTCCTCTCTGGAACCCTTACGTCTTATCTGGTGTTCCCCATTTAGCTACTCTGGAACCGGCCGTTTTCCACCCTGTAAGTTTTATTTTCTATTTCTTATCTTTTCCCTATGGATATACCTTACTCCTGGTACTGACCTACTTTCTCTCCTCAATGTTTATGTACCTTCTGGCCAGAAATTGGGGATTATCTCTGGAAGCCTCTCTTTTTTCGGCCATTATTTTCACCTATGGGGGTTTTACCATTTCCTCGATTAGCTACTTAAACATTTTATTTCCCCTGTCCTGGCTTCCTCTGGTTATCTATTTCTTTGAAAAGACCCTACAGGGTCGATCTATCCTTCCTCCCTTGGGAGCTGGTATGGTTTTGGCTCTTCAATTGCTGGGAGGAGATTTCGTCCCTGTCATGTTAACCGGCCTGGCCCTTGTAGGATACGCAGGTCTCTATGTCCGGGAAAGGGGCAGGGAGATCATTCTGAAGCTAATCGGGATAGTTAGTTATGCCCTTGGTTTCTCTATGGTACAGTTCTTACCTACGCTGGAATTGGTTCAATTTGCTTTAAGGAGCCAGGAGGCAGACTATGCGTATTTAACCAAATTTTCTTTTCATCCCATAAGAATTCTGGAATTTTTCATACCGAATCTTTTAGGCACCTTGAATCCTCCAGAGTCTTTCTGGGGAAGATCCTTTTTTTCCGATGGAATCGTTTTATTTCCCAGTGTATATTTGGGAGCTCTCCTTTTGCCATCCCTTTTGTTGGGGATCTTCTCCCAAAGAAGCAAAACTACCCTTTTTCTGACCCTCTCTTTTCTGTTCTCCTTAATCCTGGCCATGGGTAAATACACACCTTTTTATTATTTCCTTTACGAAACGATTCCCTTATTTCGGATGATCCCGAACCCGGAGAAATATCTTTTTTGGACAACCTTTGCCGGAGCTGCTTTGGCAGGATTTGGAGCAGATCAGGTTTTGAAGCGATGCCGTGTAGGTACCGGTTATATTGGTACCTTTCCCAAAATCCGTTTTATTTTCCCGAGTCTTCTTCTGCTGGTTATCCTGGATTTATACCGGGTCAACAGCCGGGTTATTTCCCTGGCCGATGAGACACTCTATCTGGAGAGACCCCTTCTGGTTTCTTATTTAGAGCAGGAGAAATCAGAAGACGAACCATTCCGCATTTATCGTCCCTCTCCCCTTACGGATATATTCGGTACAGCATCTTATCGTAATATGTACGGACAGAGGGATACCCTGGAATCCAATATCGGCATGCTCTATCATATTTCCGATGTAGAAGGATTCGTACCTGCAGGACTGGCCCATTACCATACTATCCTGAAAGCTATTGAGCTCACCCCTTTACCTCTGAGGATTAAACTTCTTGAAATGCTCAATGCAGCCTTTCTGCTGACCTTTGAACCCCTAGAAAACGAAAACCTGGAAGTGGCTTTCCTCTCTGAAGAACCCAGGTTTTGGGTTTATCGCCTTAAAAAATTTGCTCCGAGGGCAAATTGGGTAATTCCTGTGGCTTACCTGGAAAGTAAAATAGATGTGCTCAATAATATGATCCAGGAGAACTTTGATCCCGTTCATCACGTCATTTTAGCACCCTCTTCAAAATCCACCGTTCAAAATGGGGAGCTTTCTACACGTGAATCTGCGGTGCTGGAATCCGAGAAGTTGAATCCTGTCCTTATCAGAGAATATCATCCTACTCGGATAACCCTTCAGACGCAGCGTCCTACAGAGGGTTTACTCCTTTTACGAGAGACCTTTTATCCCGGCTGGAAAGCCTTTATCGATAAGACAGAAGTTGAGATCCGGCGGGCAAACTATATACAACGGGCCGTGAAAATCCCGAAAGGAGAACATGTGGTACAATTTCGATATGAACCCACTTCATATAAGCTGGGATTATTTTTAACCTTACTGACCCTTCTGATTTCAGGGGTTTGGATCTGTGCCCATTTCTTTCAAAAGGTGAGGATCCAGAAGCGCGCCGAATAGTAAAGAGCTTGATATTCCTCTCAGGGCCTCACGAAGCATGAAAATCGTAAGACGATTTTCGTAAGAAATTGTTACAGTTACATGGTAAAGAATTTCGCTTGAAAAAAGCCTGGAAAGTTTGTATTCTTTTAACGATGAAAAAGGTTGGGATTATCACGTTAGGATGTGCCAAGAATACGGTAGATGCCGAAGTTATGGCAGGCTTCCTTCGGGAAGCGAATTATGAGCTGACTTCCGAAGCCAATGCAGACATTATCATTGTAAACACCTGTGGCTTTATTAACCCGGCTAAAGAGGAATCTATCGATACCATATTAGAAGTCGCTCAATGGAAGGAAGCGGGTCAATGCCGATATCTCATTGTAACGGGTTGTCTGGTCCAGCGGTACCCCAAGGATCTGGCCAGAGAGCTTCCAGAAGTCGATGTCTTCCTGGGGCTGGACGATATCCCTCACATCGCCAGGGTTTGTGATGAGTTAACAGGCAAACATTCTTCTGAAGAGCGGACCCACCGTTTATCCCTTAACCTTATTTCTCAAGGAGCTTACCAATCCACGTATCTTTATAATCATACTACTCCACGGGTCAATTTAGGGCCTCCCCACACGGCTTATGTTAAGATTGCCGAAGGATGTGATTATACCTGTACGTTTTGTGCTATTCCTTCTATGCGCGGACGGTTCCGAAGTAGAACGATTTCATCGGTAGTCGAAGAAGTAAAACGCCTGGCAGACCAGGGGGTTAAAGAGATTAACCTGATTGCCCAGGATACAACCGCCTATGGAAAAGACCAGGGAAAAGAGGTAACCCTTTCCCGTCTTCTGGAAGAATTGGTCCGGGTGGATGGAATTGAATGGATTCGATTTTTATATGCCTATCCGACGACCCTTAGAAAGCCCCTTATGGAAACCATCGCCCGGGAACCTAAAATCTGTAAGTATATAGACCTTCCCTTACAACATATTGACGATGCCCTACTCAAGGCCATGAATCGACCCAGCTCTTCTAAAAAAATAAAGGAATTAATTCAAACTATACGGGAAACAATTCCAGGAGTTTCGCTAAGAACTACCTTTATTGTAGGATTTCCCGGAGAAACCGAAGAAGCCTTTGAACGACTGGTGGAATTTGTTCAAGAAACGCAATTTGATCGGGTGGGGGTTTTCAAATACTCTAAAGAAGAAGGAACCGTTGCCGCAACCCTTAAAAACGAGGTACCGGCTAAAGTTAAGGATAAACGATACCGACGGCTGATGAAGATACAGGCGGCTATCTCCAGAGAGAAAAATAAAGCCCTGATAGGAACCAAGCAACGTGTTCTGGTTGATGGCGTGTCCCCGGAAACCCCTCTCCTGTTGGTAGGACGGATGCAGAATCAGGCCCCCGAAATTGATGGCGTCGTTTACCTCAACGAGGGCCAGACTGAGCAGGGAAGACTGGAAGACGTGGAGATTACCAACGCCTATACCTACGATCTGGCCGGAAGAATCCTTTAATAAACGATAGCCGGTCAGATTCTCACCTCTAACCCTTCTCCCGAGGTTTTGGGAAGGGAGACAAGCTGGTTCTTTCCTGGCACTCAATACATGTTTGCCCAACTGGATTTAAAGTCCGTAACCTTCCTTCGCGAAGAAGCTAAAAAATATGACTTAACGCTCTGGCAGGCTATTGTCCTTATAGGAAGTTTCTTTTCGGGATTGGGGATCCTCCTCATTCTCCAAGAGATTCTTCCCTTCGAGTACCACTCTTATAAAGGAACCGTAGGCTTTGCTGCCCTCCGCCTCTACCCTGAGCAGCGTGAATCCTTCCTGTATCTGTTAACCCTCTTAATCGTTCCCCTGATAACTTTCTTCGGCTATCTGCTTTGGTTTCCTCTAACCGCCTTTCAACAGAAATTCTGTTCTATAACCCCCCCAGAAAATTTAAAACTTACGGCATTCAGTTACGCCATCTGGTTTTTAGTTCCCCTACTTTTTTATGCACCTTATCGTAATGAAGAATTCTTTCTAAGCCCCATCGTTCTCACCCTGGGTCTCGCTTTTATCGGCATAAACCTTCTGATACCCTTTTTTTATGAAAACTATAATAAAAAACGGGATCTCTTCTTGATATCCCTAGGGGTTTTTTTGCTTGGAACCTGTCCCGGTCTCTTTCTTCTTGCAATGCCCGGTCGAAGACGTTTCGATTCTTCAAGTATTCTGGAAGTATACAGCTTCTGGATCCTGCTGGCTATGGGAGGTTCGAGCTGGATCGTTTGGTGGCTTGTTTCTCATTTTATTGCCCAACGTAAATCCCAATCCAGATCTGAAGTTCTCCCTCAGATCGCTCTAACCTTTTTACCTTTTGCTATTTTATCCCTGGAAACCCTCTTCTGGGCAGAATATATCCAGGATGGTAAAGTCTTGGAGTGGTATAACGTCCCTTATCACAGGTCCCTCTTAATCCTTGTAACCCTTGTGGTTTCCACGGCCATTTGGATTTGGGTTATCCGGAATCCAGGAACAGGGGATCCTAAAGGACTTTTTTTGAAAATCTTCTTCTGGGGTTTGTTTCCGATCCTCATTTATTCTCTTTTCTTTCATCCCAATATTCAGCGAGACGTGGATTTTTTTCATGAAGGGGAAAAGTTGGTCCCCGCCCGGGCTTTTCTGGATGGAAAAATTCCCTATAAAGATATCTTTTTCGTTCACGGCTTGTTTGCCGATATCGGAATGCCTCTCCTTGGATTCAAGCTTTTTGGGCAATCCCTTGAAGGATTCCGAATTCTGGAAAATATTATAAGTCCTTTAGCCGTCGTTTCTTATTACTATCTGGGACTCTTATGCCTTCCTTATGAAGGGGCGCTTTTATTGGTTTCTCTGATTTTAACAGGGCTATTTCCTATCCTTGCCACTGAGAGAACCCTGATTGCTAACCTGAGCCTTTTATGGACCGTTGCGTATCTAAGATATCATCGAACCTGGTATTTATGCCTTTCGGCTTTTACAGCCTTTTTAAGCTTTCTTATTGCCAACGATACAGGGTTCGCAGTTATTCTGGCAGAAGGAGGCCTAGGGATTCTCCTGGGATTGGGAATGTGGAAAAAGGAGAGGGGAAAAGGATGGAAACCGGTTTTTATTTATACCCTAACCCTTTGGATCAGCTTTGTCCCCTTTGCCATATATCTTATCAAACTAAAGGCCTGGGAGCCCTTTATTTCTACTTACAAGGAAATCTTCAGAGCCTATGATCACTGGAGTTCCCTTCCTTTTAAAACGCTCATTCTGGGTATTAACGATCATTATGATTTTTGGGAAGGCTATCTCCTCCCCCTTCTTATTTTATTGGTCCTCGTTCTGTTAAGATTTAAACTAAGGGCCGGACAATGGACTTCACCTGAAGATTGGATTCTAATCCTTCTTTTATTAGTTAATATTGTTTATTATAAACGAGGATTGGATCGCTCAGATTCCGGACATGCTTTGATGGGAAGCCATTTCGGGTGGATTTTATTGTTATTTTTACTCACCAAAGCGGTTCGGTTCCATCCAAGGTATGCCTTGATTTATCTCTTCTTAGCAGCCTCTTTATTTATTCCAACGCCAACCCGACGGGAAGGAAAAACAACCTTGCCTGATCAACTGAGTCGATTTTCTACCAAAAACTCTATTCAGGTAACAGGACGTATCAGGGTCTCAGAGCCCAGATTGGGTCAACTCTTTCTCTCACCCGAACAAGCCCATACTATGGCACAGGTACTTAATTTTTTTGCAAAAATGACCCTCCCAACGGATTATATCTGGGACTTTACCAATCATGGAGCCTTTTATTTTCTTGCAGATAGAAAGAATCCGACCCGTTATGCTCTGACCCAGCTTGTTATTACCGAGGAGCAACAGAGGGAAGTGATCCGGGATTTGGAGCAGCACCCTCCCAAATTTATTATCTTTCGTTCCCAAACCCATTGGGACGAGATAGACGGAGTAGATACCTACTTACGACATTATCTCCTCTCCCATTATCTGCTCCGGCATTATAAACCGGCTGCCCGGATAGCTAACTTTATCCTTTTAGAACCCGGTACCATCCAGGCCGTGGAAGAATCTTATGGATCTTATCTCTTTCATGCTGTGGATTTTGGTTATGTTCCCTTTTTGTGGGGAAGAGATCGACTGGAAGAAATTTTACCCGGTCATCGGATCCTCAAGGAGTGGAAATTCCCGGGGGATGGAGTACGTCTGGTAAATCAAGGAATAGAATGGGAGGTGGACGGACTAGATCCAAAACCTGTCACTTATTTTATTGTAAATATGAGGGTCCATCAAGGAAAGCAAGGGCAGCTACTCTGGGCCGTCGATCAAAGGGGTTTTAACAGCCAAAGCAGTCTTGTTTTCAGTCTCCGGGCAGATGGAACCTTTCATCCCTATGTCATTCAGCTATCCTCTTTACCGGCATGGGTTTGGGTTAATAAAATTACAGGACTCCGCCTGGATTTAGGAACTGGGGGAGGATTGGTTGAAATCCAATCCATTCAATTGATGGGAGAACTCTAAAAAATCTCTGTCTGTTGTCCGTTATGAGTTAGGGAAAAAGTAAAAATCAACGGACAACGGATGGTAGACTACAGATTGTGAAAGTTGAAATAAAACAGATCCAACGAGAGTATGACGGTTATTTTAAGTTGGATAAAGTGATTTTCCGCCATGAAAAGTTTGACGGAACTATGAGCGAGGTCGTCGAGCGTCTGGTTCTTGATCGGGGCCATGCAGTGGCCATTCTTCTTTACCATCGAGAAAAAAATACCGTTTTGCTGATTAAACAATTCCGTTGTGCTGCTTACTTACACGGAGGACCTGGCTGGTTGATCGAGGTTGTAGCCGGAATTCAAGACAAGGGGCGAGATCCTCTTACGACGGCCCGGGATGAAGTTCTGGAAGAAGTGGGTTACCGTATACAAAACCTGATTCCCCTGTGTAAATTTTATCCAACTCCCGGTAGCAGTTGTGAAACGATTCAGGTCTATCTAGGGTATTTAGATGAGGCCGAGCGGATTAACCCGGGGGGAGGTCTGGCTTCTGAGCATGAAGATATTCAACTCCTGGAATTACCTTTCGAAAAGGCCTTACAGATGATAGAAACCGGGGAGATCTGTGATGGTAAAACCATTATTGCTTTACAAAGTTTGTATATACGACAAAACCTGCTCCAGAAAACGTAAAATTTTGTCCCCATGGGTCCTAACAATTACACACTACTCCAACCTGACTTTAGTGTCGGGATCTCCGGTAATTTCGATTAATTTACTTAACATCATTTTGATTCTGGAAGTGTGATAGGAAATAGTTTGAGCCCGCGAGAGGAGCACCGGGTCTTGATGGGTTTTAAGCGCATTTTCCAGATAAGTCGTACAATTCAGAATGGTATCGGTAGAGTGGCTAATCTCGAATTCCAGGGCCGTGCATAGTTCGCGGATTACGGCAAGTTTCTCCGACTCGGAAGCCTGAATTTGTAACCTGCGCATAGCCAGGAGGGATCTTACTCGAATTAACAACTCATAGGGATGGAAGGGTTTTATAATATAATCATCCGCCCCACTTTCAAAGCCCCGGGCTTTATCCTCCAGACCCGTTTTAGAAGTTAGCAGAACAATGGGTAAAAGCCTGGTTTCTTGTTTGTTTCTCAGAACTTTACAGAGTTGAATCCCATCTATGCCGGGGAGCATGGTATCTACGATGATCAATTCAGGGCGATCTTCTTCAACCTTACTTATGGCAGCTTTTCCGTCTTCAGCGGTAATAACCTCAAATCCTTTAGATTCTAACAAATTTTTAATGTCCCTTCTTATTTCAGCTACGGTCTCTGCAACCAGAACCTTACCTTTTTCTTGATCCTTTAAATTGAACTTACCTGTTTGCCCTGGATCACGCATAATTTATCCTCCGGAGTTGTAATAAAACCTTATCAAGACCATATACTTTGGAGTTTTTCTACCTATTTTTAAATGAACATGGACCCTAAAGTCAAGAATTAAATTTAGAGCCATAAAGTTTAAGAAAGGAATCCCTTGACAGGTATAGGGATTTCTGATAATACAATTCCATCGATTTGACAATCTGGGACTTTATTTAGAGTGGCTGGTAGTTTCATAAAAAGAGATCGCCTCTTAACATTAACAAACCGTTTATACCCTCGAACAGGAGACAGATAACTTATGCAAAGGATAGAGAGATTTTGGGTGTTGGTTTTATTTTTAGTGGTCGGTTGGGTAAGGATTGTTTCTGCTGAAATAGAGATAGGGTTTAAAACCGGGGCTTATATTCCCAGCGAGGCTCCTTTTAACAGTGAATTTGATACCGATCTTCTGTTAGGTGGGGTCCTCGGATTGGATAGTAACTTGGGGTTGCAATTGGGAATTAGTGTGGAATATTATTCGTCCGATAGCAAAAGCTCTACGCTGGGGGGAGATGTAACGGTTGTTCCTCTTATTTTTAGTGCCCAGTATAACTTTCTTCCCAGGTATAGCACGACCCCCTATGTAGGGCTCGGATTAGGTCCTTATTTTTTTGATAGAGATTTTGCCAGTGGAAAAAGTAATTCCAGTACGGAGTTTGGAGTCAGAATTTTTGGAGGAATTAAGTTCTTTGAAGATCGACCGGTTAATTTCTTCATAGAAGGGGGTCGGAATTTTGTGGATTTTGATGGCGATAATGCCGGCAGCTTTCAGATAACCGGAGGAATTCTTATCGATTTGAGTCCCACTACACTTTCTAAACCACCCCCGCCGCCACCCCCTCGCTAAAATTATGTCCCAGATAGCCCAGCCCTATCCGGTTAAGGAATAAAGGAAGCGTGTTTAAATAATCTTTACATGGGGAGTAAAAATTATGGCTTCTTCACAAGTTGATAAACTTCTCATCTCCCTGCTGAAGGAAGATGTTTCGGATTTACATTTTAAAGCCGGAAGCCCCCCTTTGTTACGTGCGAGAGGAGAATTGATTCCGGCTAACTTTAGAAAATTAACGCCACAAGATACCGAGATTCTGGCAAAAAGTTTATTAAGTCCCAGAGAATGGGAAGGATTCCAATCTAAATCCGAGTATGATACTTCCTACAGTATCCCTGGAATTTCCCGGTTCCGGGTTAATCTCTTTCGCCAGCGCGGGAGTATTGCCCTGGTTTTCAGAGTTATTCCCTATACCATTCCTTCCATCGAAGAACTGGGACTCCCCCCAAAAGTCAAGGAATTAGCCCTGGAACCGCGAGGGCTTATCTTGGTCACCGGCATTACCGGAAGTGGTAAATCCACCACGCTGGCTTCCATGATTAATTATATTAATACCACCAAAAAAGCCCATATTATAACCATCGAAGATCCTATAGAATTTTTGTACGAAGATAAACTCTGCTCCATCAATCAAAGGGAGGTGGGAAAAGATACCGAGAGCTTTTCAACGGCCTTGAGGGCCGCTTTACGACAGGATCCTGATATCATCCTGGTCGGGGAAATGCGAGATACTGAAACCATCAGTATCGCCATTAAAGCCGCCGAAACAGGCCATCTCGTTATGAGTACCTTGCATACAACCGATGCAGGGAGTACCATTAACCGTATTATTGATTCCTTTCCCCCCCATCAACAACTCCAAATTCGACTCCAACTCGCAGCCAATATCAAAGGGATCATCTCCCAGCGTCTGCTGCCTCGAAAAGATGAAAAAGGGCGGGTCGTTGCCGTGGAACTCTTGATCAGTACCAAAACTATTCAGGCTTATATCGAGGAACCTGAAAAGACCTCTCTTATCAAGGAAGTGATTGAAGCCGGACGATCCCAGTACGGTATGCAGTCCTTTGATCAGGCCTTAACAGAGCTTTACAATTCGGGAAAAATTACCCTGGAAACCGCACTCAGTGCATCGGATAATCCCGCGGATTTCAAGAGAGCTTTGTTATTTGACTAAAACCCCGACTTAAGGAAGTTAATCCTTTCGGCGGGGCCTGTTTAAAAGGATTTCCCTGGGATCTCGTAAGGTATTTCGTAAGGTGTTAGGGAGATATTTTTCCGTTGACGGTTCCGGTTTCTCGAAGTAATATATTGAAAGATATTATTGGATTAGAATTAGGCCCCCGTAGCTCAGCCCGGATAGAGCAAGGGACTCCGGATCCCTGTGGGGAGGTTCAAATCCTCTCGGGGGCTTCCTTACTTTTTCCACGGTTTAAACTTTCCCTTTGTAACTCCCCTTCCAATCCAGGTGATATTCCAGATTTGTAATCCTCAAGACGACTCTTTTCCTTTAAATGAATCCTACAAAACTTTTCAGTCCCAACGAGAAAATATTGACAACCGGAGAGTTCCTATCTCAGAATATTTATTAATCAGAGTTTTTTAGGCCTTATATCCTTTCGTGTTGAGAGGGGATCGATCAAGGTAACCTAAGGAGGTGACCTGGTTGAAAGGTAATCCATTATGGGGGATTGTTCCACCCTGGATGTGACCTTTTCACGGGGAGTTCATTTTACCTTCCTTTTAAAGAAGGGGTTTCCATGAAAAAACGACTTTTTCTTCAAACCATCCTCTCAGTCTGGTTAGGTTTTATGGGGGGAAATCTGGATCAAAGCTGTACGGTGGGGGCAGCAGAAAAAATCCTTCGCGTCTGGACGACGGAAGTCAATCCGGACACCGTTGCCATAATGAATGAAATAGGGAATCAACTAACGGCCAAATACCCGGATGTAAAGGTTCAGGTAGAAGCATTGGGGTGGGGGGATTTGAATACAAAACTCTTTGCAGCCATTGCGGCAGGAGATCCCCCGGATTTAACCGAACTTCAACCCTATGCCACCGCGTCTCTTTACCAGAAGGGGTTGTTACGTCCTATAGATGAGGTGATCCAGGCCATTGGGGAGGAAGATATTACCCCGCTGGTCCGAAAGCTTCAGTATTTTGATGGCCACTATTACGGGATTGCCCATGTGATTGGAGCGAATTTATTTATTTATCGGAAGGATTTGTTTGAGAAAAAAGGGATTAAAATTCCGACCACCTGGGCTGAGCTTGTTGAAGCGGCTAAGCAATTGACGGAAGATACCGACGGAGATGGAAAGATAGATCGTTATGGAATTACCCTTCCGGGAGAGCGTCTTTATATGGGCTTTGTTCTTCCGGCGGAGTGGCTGGCCAGCAATGGCGGGCGATGGGTGGACCCGGAAACCTGGCGTCCGGCCTTTACAGAAAAACCCTTTATTGAAATGCTCTACTTTGTAAAGGAATTGAGCAAATATTGCCCTCCCGGCTGGTCGGGGCGTGGTTACCTGGATACAATGGCCCAATTTGCCAGTGGGAAAGTCGCCATGGTCGTCATGGCTGGCGCCCGTACCATCGGATTTATCGAGAAATATGCCCCCAAAGAAATGCAAAATCAAAATTACTTTGCAACCGGTCTCAAACAGGTAGGTCCTTCTGGAAAAGTGGGAATTACCCCTCTGGATGGGGAAAATTGGGCTATCTTTACTTCTTCTAAATACGGAGATCTCGCCGTCGAATATCTCAAACTTTATTACCAAAAGGATAACTACATTAAACTCCTTCATACTGTTCCCATTCATTTGAGTCCGATTCTTTTATCTGTAGCGAAATCGCCGGAATATTTGAATAACCCCACGATCCAGAAGTGGAGCCAATGGCAGGAGACGGCTCAGAAAATTTTTGATGAAAAGTTAGCATCCCCTATCGGAATGGTCTCTGAAGCCGATGCTACCCTTCCCTTCCTGGCCGAGCTGGATGGCTCAGGTATTGTAGCCGATTTAATTCAACGGGTAACCGCCGGGGGGCAGCCCGAAGAAGAGGCGGCGAAAGCTCAAAAAGCCGCCGAAGAACTTATCGAACAACTGGGATACAGGAAATGGTAATCAGAAGTCAGAAGAAAAGGAGTTGAAAGAATTCTTTGATTCTGACTCCTGACCCTTTAGGTTATACACCTTATGAGAAGATCCACGGGTTTTCTTCTCCTTCTCCCATCCCTGCTGGTTATCGGAACTTTAACCCTCTATCCGGTGGTTTATAATGTCTGGCTTAGCCTTCTAAATAAGCATGCATTTCTTCCAGGAGAGAAGTTTGTAGGGCTTCGAAACTATGAACTGGTCTTGAAAGATCCCCAGTTCTGGATGAGTTTTAAACTTGGAGTCATCTACTCCCTTGTCACGGTGGTTCTCCAGCTTGTTATTGGAATTGGAGCTGCGTTACTCCTCCATGAGAGTTTTCCGGGACGTAACTTCTTTCGGGGTGCGATTCTGTTTCCTTATCTGGTTCCTACCATCGTTGGAGTTCTCCTCTGGAAGTGGCTCCTTCACGATACCTATGGACTGGTTAATTACACGCTACAGGCACTTAATCTGATTAAAGACCCCATTGGGTGGTTTGGGCAGGATACCATTATGATCTCCCTGATCCTGGTCAGTGTCTGGCAATTCTTTCCCTTTGTATTTCTTACGATTCTGGCCCGATTGCAGATTATTCCGCCGGAGCTCTATGAAGCCGCTAAAGTGGACGGAGCTTCGGCCCTTCAGCGATTTTTTTACATTACACTTCCTCAACTCAAAACCGTTCTCTTTATTATCATTCTCCTCCGGGGAATCTGGATGTTTACCAAGTTTGATACAGTCTGGCTCATGGGCGGAGGCGAGGGCGTTGGGCTTTATATTCGGACCTTACCCCTGTATGCCTACATGAAAACATTTACCTACTGGCAGGCGGGAATTGGGGCAACGGTAGCCATGGTGATGCTCTTAATCATGGCCGGAGCGGCGGCGATTTATTTTAAAATTTATAAGGTAGAAGAAGGAATATAGCAAAGGATGGGTCGTAGGCTAAAGTGTTGGATTTATCTGAAAAAGGGATTTAAGTTTCCCTGGCGTATCCTGGGACTCTATGGAGGAAGTATTCTTCTCCTCCTGTGGAGTATTTTCCCTCTGATCTGGATGCTCATGACCTCATTTAAACCTACGGAAGAGATCTTTATCTATCCACCTGAATTCCTTCCCAGGCATATGACGTTGACCAATTTTCATGCGCTGTTTTCCCGGTCTCACTTTCTTTCCTATTTTATAAACAGTATGAAAGTCTCCATTTTGACCACAGCCTGTGCCTTAGTCCTGTCTGTTTTAGGAGCCTATGGTCTCGTCCGATTCCGATTCCGTGGGAAAGAACTCCTCGCCCAACTCGTGCTTTTAACTTACCTGTTTGCTCCTATTATGATTATCATTCCCTTTTATATCCTTATCCGTAAGATAGGATTGGTTAATACCCATACCGCCCTGGTTCTGGCCTTAACCTCCTTTAGCCTCCCCTTTACTCTCTGGCTGCTCCGATCCTTTTTTCAAACCATTCCCTTAGAACTTGAAGAGGCCGCTCTGGTGGATGGAGCAACTCATTTGCAAGCTGCTTTTTACATCGTCCTTCCTCTTGCAGCTCCGGGAATTATAGCCACCGCTATCTTTACACTCATTCTGGCCTGGAACGATTATATTTTTGCCCGTATTCTCATCACCTCAGATCCTCTCAAGACCCTTCCGGTAGGTGTTCAGGATCTTTTTAATCAAACCGTTGTAGATTGGGGTATGATCATGGCCTCTGGGGTCCTTATTACCATCCCGGTACTTCTTTTCTTCATTTTCATCCAGCAATACCTGATCGAAGGATGGGGGGCCGGAGGAATTAAAGGATAAAATAATAACCATCCTTAGATTACTCGACCACTGCCGGTAAAGTCTTTAATCCTAATTCTTGGGCGATGGTCAATCTCCGAAACCCGTCCAGTAAAACATATACATCTCGTTCTTTATCGTAGGCAACCCAGATCGGCTTCGGAATTTTCCCCAGGGTTTTGGTCTGTTCCCGAACTTTTTGAGTTATCTCCGGATTCAATCGGGTATTTTGATGAATGGCCAACTCCACAGAGATTTTTTCAATGGGAATTTCCACAGGGGTTTTTTCAAGTTGTGGGGGAGCCTGTCCAGATGCTTCTCCAACTTCCGGTTGAAGGATGGCATCGTGGATTCCATGTCGGAATACGACAACCCCCATATTTTCTTGTAAATTAACTTTAATCTGGAAACTATCAAGCCATTCGATTACGCCTCGGATGACTTCACCTCCCAGTGTTGTAAAGGTTACAAGATTTTTTTCTTCCAGACAGCGCTCCAAATCCTTATCCGGAATTAGATAACGGTCAATGGGTTTGATAGCCGGAACCAAACCTTTCGCCTTGACTTCTTCATTGACCAGAATCAACTCTTTGATCTTTTCGGCCTGGCTGGCTTCGTAACAATGGGTAATATGCAGTTTGGGAATTATTTGCTCTCCCAGGCGAAAATCATACTTTTGTATTTCTGTGATAGGGCTCACCAGGGATTGTCCATTATAGAGTACAAAAACGAGGGGGGTTTGATGTTGCAGGAGCTGTTGGAAGTACCAACTTCCCACCCCTTCCTTTCTTCGGCGAAGGAGAAGCTTTTTAGGTTTTAATTCCCTTAACTTCAAATACTCCTCCAAGGTAAAGCGGCCATCTACAATCTGATAAGTAATACTCGGATCCAGGTTATATTTTTCTGCCAGGGCCAACGCGGCTGCTTTGCGTTCTTCCCGTTTTCGTCGCTGTTCTTGCCAGGCAGCACGTTTAGCCGCCAGTTCTGCCTGCTTGGCCTGATATTCTTCCAGGGTTAATTTTCCATCTACAATTTGATAGGCCCCGGTAAAACTGATTTTGTACGTATTAACTAACTTACGAGCTGCCTCCTTTCGAGCCATTTCTTCAGGAGTCAGGAGCTTTGATTTACGTTTAAATTTCTGTTTCTTCTTAAAAGGCTTCTTCTGGACCGGTGTAGTTGAGGCTGATGGAGATTTGGGAGCAACAGGATGTGGAAACACTGGCCTTACGGTTGCCTTCTTACCTTCCTCGACAGGGGACTTCAGCACCTCCCGACCTATCTTCGGTTTTTGAGTAAAAGGTCTCTTGGTAGGGCTTTGATGGGAACGTAACTCCGGTTTCCGGGTCCTTAACCCTGTAGTTTCCTGGACCCTCATTTTCCTATCTGAAAAGCTCGGATTACGAAACCCATAGGGACGACCCGAAGGATTACCTTTGGGTTTAAGCTCTATCTTCTCATACTCCCGTATAACCGTCCCTTCTGCTACTTCCTCATTGCGGATTCCCAACTCCCTCAATTTATCCTCAGCAAATTTGATGGCAGCGGGATCCTTGGCTCTTTTTTTCAAATCTTTCAAAAGTTTAACGGCGGTTTCTCGATCTCCTTTTTGAAGAGCCTCATTGATTTTAATGATTTGGGTTAATTTACCCATAAATCAGTCCTTTTCAGATTTGAACCTTCGTTCCCGAACAGCCATAGCATGGGTAAAAAATCCTTCATACTCCGCTAAGGCTATAACAGGATCTTTAAGAGTTTCAAATCCTTCTCGGGTTAAATAACTAATAGAACTTCTTTTGAGAAAGTCATAAACCGATAAAGCCGAGTATGTCCGGGCAAATCTTGTGGTGGGAAGAACATGATTCGTTCCCAGGGCATAAACCGAAGCCGAAATGGGAGTATATTCTCCCAGAAGGATCTCCCCAGCGTTTTTAACTTTTTTCATAATCTCAAAAGGATTTTCGCACAAGATCTCCAAATGTTCAGGAGCGAAGTCATTGACAAAGGCGATGGCCTCATCTAAATCTTCCGCAATAATAATACCCCCATAGGTAGAAAAGACAGCTTCACAAAATTTCCTCCGCCATTCGGGTACCTTTTCTAAAAGAGAAGGAAGGAGTTGACGAACCGCCCGACCTACTCTTTCAGAGCAGGTAATCAGGTAAGCAGATGAATCAGAGCCATGCTCTGCCTCGATTAACAGGTCCAGACAGGCCAGATAGGGATCTGCCGTATCATCGGTCAGTATAAGAGATTCGCTGGGACCGGCGGGTATTCCTACATCGACCTCATCTCGCAAAACTCGTTTTGCTGCCGTCACATAGGTACTACCGGGACCTATAATTTTAAGGACCTTAGGAAGGGTTTCGGTACCATAAGCCAGGGCTCCCATGGCCTGAACCCCTCCAACTCGATAAATATTTTTAATTCCACAGAGATCCGCCGCAACCAGAGTAGCTGGGTCCACAGAACCATCCTTTAAAGGGGGCGTACAAACAACAATTTGAGGAACTTGAGCTACCACGGCTGGAATTCCCAGCATGATCATGGTGGAAGGAAAAAATCCCCTCCCCCCGGGAACATATAACCCTACCGATTCAATAGGCGTAATCTTTTCACCTGCCTGGATCCCGGGAAATAACTCAGTCATCCAGAATAACTCCGGCATCTGTTTCTGATGAAAAGCTTGAACATGGGCAATGGCCGTTTCTATAGCCTTAAGAACAGAAGAAGAAAGTCGCTGATAGGCAGATTTAATCTCTGCTTCGGAAATTTTGAGTTGATGGGGGGATAGATCGACCCCGTCATACTTTTGGGTATATTCGATGACGGCCAGATCACCGCGCCTTCGAACCTCTTCAAGAATGGGTTTAACTAACGCGGCATACTCTTCGGCATCGACTCGGGTTCGTTCCAATAATCGGTCTCGTGCTGACCTGGAAAGGTCCTTGAGGTGATAGAAATTAATATTCATATTGTATATTCACTCAGACTATATCAAACGCCTACGTCCTAAAAAGTTAAGGTGTTTTCCATGTGTTGATTCGATTCTCTGATCTCTAAAGGAGAAGATTTATTCTTTTTTTCTATCACGTCCTATTTTGGCTGTCAATGGAAAGTTTTGGGTACTTGACAAGCTGAGCGATCTTGCTTAAATTAACTGCAATTTTAAAATAACCCCAACGAAACTTTTTATAGAGAAAATGTCTAATAAATAAAAATAAATAAGTGACCTTATGATGATGATAGGAATAAAAAATATCTGGCTATGAGATCGACTCCCAAGAGCTGGATAGGGATTATCTTCTCCAGGAAGATGGGTTAAAAAGAGCGGTCGAACGCTATCTGAATTTGCAAGAGGGTATACTCCAGAATTACGTAATAGATACCTATCCTTCAACGATTGTATTACGTCCTGAAGCGCGATTTGGTTGGTTAGTAGGTCAAACGTCCTCGTTTGAAGTTACCCCGATAAATGCAAAGTCTCTACTCAAGGGTTCCGATCTGGTTGTGGATACCTTTGATAACTGGACTTCACGGATAGCCATAGGCAAGGAATGTTCGGCATTGGGTATTCCCTGTATCCATGCCGGTATGAGTGATGATGGATTTGCCGAAGTAAAATGGAATGAGGTTTATAAATACGGTTCGATTATCGCGGACGAGGCGGCTGCACTTCCAGAGGCTCCCTGTAATGTCGCGCTTTCTCGTTCTCTGATCCTCATGGTCGTTTGTACGGTCGCAGAAATTATCGCTATCTTTATTCGAGATGGACGCAGATTCAATCGAGAGATAACCCTGGCCGATATAAGAGTTTTCGATCCGGGCACCTAGGTAGGTTAAGCGTCCTCGCTTGACTCAAACGTGGGTGTCTCACCCATCATCAGTGGTATTATCAAATAATTGCCTATGAATAGCATTAAATTACCTGTTCTTGGAACATTGCTGATTCTGATCTTTGTAATAAGTTGTGGAACTCCTTCAAAACCCATTAAACCCCCCGCTCAGCCTTCACAGGTTAAATCAACCCCATCCCTGCGTCCCAGAGCTCAAGAGCCTCTTTTTAAACTGGGACGTGGGGCGGAATTTAAAAAT
The DNA here is from genome assembly GCA_035559535.1 of Candidatus Limnocylindrales bacterium. NCBI lineage: Bacteria > Bacillati > Chloroflexota > Candidatus Limnocylindria > Candidatus Limnocylindrales > Candidatus Limnocylindrales bacterium. Next base: position 33,290 of record DATMBG010000032.1, on the reverse strand, counting down.
CTTCAGTATCTACCGGAAGGTAAGTATTTAGTAGGCTTAACTCCAGATCGATTAGAACTCCTGGACGCCCAGACTTTACAACTCGTTCGTACCTTTAACGCTTCTTCAGAACCCTATACCGCCATGGCGGTGGATCGAAGTGGAGATCGAGTAGCTATTGCCCAGGGAAATAATATTGTTCTCTGGAATTTGAAAAGCGGAAACTTGCTTAAAACTCTACAGACAGATCAGAAAGTCCTGGCCCTTTCCTTCAGTCCTGATGGGCAGCTTTTAGCTTCAGGGGGTTATGATAATCTGGTTACACTCTGGAATCCAGACAGGGGAGAAAAGATAGGGAGGCTAAAAGGACATACAGGATGGATCAATACCCTGGCCTTTCATCCAGAAGGAAAGTTACTGGCTTCAGGGGGAGATGATGGAAAAATCCTACTCTGGAATACGGGTGGGATCCAGAGTGCCACATCCCTGCTGGGAACTTTAGAACAATATGGATCCGAGATTTATAAAATAGCTTTCAGTCCTAACGGCCAACTTTTGGCCTCTATCGATAGAAATGGAACCCTCGTTTTGTGGGATCCCATGAACCGAAGGCAGGTTGCCACGCTTACAGAAACTTTCCTTCAACAGGCCAGGAACAATACTTCGATGGTTACCTCTCCAGACTGCGGAAGTACTCAACCCTGTCTTCCTCCTTTATCAAGTCAGAACGGAAATACTTCTTTACCTACCAGTTCTTTGATGGATCGTTCTTCTGCAAGGATTTTATCTGCCGATTTCAGCCCAGACGGCCATACTCTGGTTTTAGGGAGTACGGATAAAAGCCTCATTTTATGGAATATTTTGGAGAATCAGGTAGTGAAGACCTTTTCAACAGATTACGACCTTCCTCAGATTGTAACCTACAGTCCGGATGGTCGCACGTTGGGAGTTGCCGGGGGGGCTATAAGCCTGTGGAATGCAGAAGATGGTCAGGTTCTTCAGGTCAGTCAATCTCACCCGGGTTCAATTCAATCTCTTTCCTTTAGTCCGGATGCCCAGACCCTCGCAGCCGGAAGCTCAGATAAAAAAGTGGCTTTATGGAATCTGGCCGACAGGAAGTTACTTAAAGTTCTGGAAGGCCATGATACCCCGATAACCTCCCTTGCTTTTAGTAAAAAGGATTCCAGCGGTCGTTACTACTTAGCTTCTGCAGGTACAGGCCCGGATCATCCTATTTTTCTTTGGGATCTGGAACGTGGAAAACTTTTAAAATCCTTTAGAGGCCCTCACCATCGGATTCATAATCTGGTCTTTCGACCCGATGGAAAACAATTGGTTCTGGTTTCGGATACCGTCTTACTGTGGGATATCCCAACAGGAGATACCTTTGTGATCCTTAACCAAGACCCCCTTGAAAATGCCCCCCTGACTTTTAGTCCGGATGGAAGGTTATTGGCCCTGGTTACAAAGGATAATCAGATTGTTTTGTGGGATGTAGAGGTGAAGAAAGTGGTAAAAAAGCTCGCCAGGCATAAGGACCCTGTTCAGGTTCTTCTTTTTAGTCCAAGTGGTCAGGCATTGATTTCCTCGGATCACTCAGAAGTAGTACTCTGGAACGTCCAGAATGGGAACGCAATTTTGACCCTTCCAGAGTCCGAACTTCCCACTAGGCTTCTGGTGTTTAGCCCGGATAGTAAATTTTTAATCTCTCCCACGGGCCCCCAACAGAATTGGATAGCCCTTCGAAGCATCGAAAATGGCCAGGTCTTAAAGACCCTTAAAGGGCATGAGACCCCTATTACGGGTCTTGTATTTAGTTCGGAGAATCTGCTGGCTACCACCAGTTATGGCAAAATTATTTTCTGGAATGGAACTACCGGGCAGCCTTTGAAAACATTTGAGGCAAGCCGCCCCTTTGATTTTCTTTCCTTTAGTCCGGATGGTAAAGTCTTTGCGTCGGGGGGATATGATAAAATCATTTTGTGGGATGTAACTAAAGGGAGTACGCTTACAAGCTTAGAAAGTTCAGGTTTTACAGGTCCGGTCGTCTTTAGTCCCGATGGGCGATTCTTGGCCACCCTTTTACAGGATCAGGTAACTCTCTGGGATAGTCAGCGGGGGAGTCTCATTAAAACTTTTGAAAAATCCGAGGTACCTGTTTCTTCTGTCACCTTCAGCTCGGATGGTCAGATTATCGCCGCAATGGGTAATCCGGGCTATAAGACCTTTGCCTCCTGGGAGGTAAGCAGTGGTAAAACGCTTACCGTTTTAAGCGGTACAGATCACAAAATTACTTCCCTGGCCTTTGATCCGGTACATCGCTTATTAGCTACAGGAAGTGAGGACGGCTTACTCCTTCTCTGGGATGTAAGGGCCGTAGATATTGCCAAGGTATTGGCCGGTCCTTCCAGTGATATTGTTTCCCTGTTTTTTAGTCCGGATGCTCAATTGCTGGCTTCTCAAAGTCAGGATTCTATTTTGTTCTGGAACAGGGAAAGTGGAGGGGTGGACAGAATTTTGCAGGTCTTCCCCCTGTATGGTTTTTTCTTTAACCCGGTCCGGAGTAACTCACGGGTAGAGTTGACGGATATAGGAAATATCCAATATGTTACCGTCAGTCCCGATTTCAAAACCCTGGTTGTGATTAGTCGAAACAACTCAGTCCTGCTCCTGGATGCTCAAACCGGCCAGGTTATAAAAACTTTACAGCGGGAGATCTATTCTTCCCTACCCTTATCTTCTATAATTTTTAGTCCTGACGGTAAACTCCTTGCCTTAAAGGATGAGCTGGGTAAAGTAGCCCTGTGGAATGTAGAAAGCGGTCAGGTTCTTCACACAGTGTTCAGTACCGGAAGGGTTCTATTTAGTCCGGACGGGAGGATATTGGTTTCTGAAGGGGCCGATGAAAATCATTCTCTAACCCTTTGGGATGTAGCCGGTGGTCAAATAATTAAAACGTTGTCTGAATCAGGGTATGTCACTTCATCGATCGCTTTCAGCCCCGATGGTAAGCTTCTCGCCGTAGGAGAAGGAACAGGGACCATCAGTATCTATGAAGTCCCCTAAGGGATTTGCTACCCATTTGCATTTCAAAAAATACCCTGATCCCCGGGCCCCATCTCTTTCAAGGATATTTTTTGGACCTGATCCGCCCACTCCCCTACGTACCAGGATAAGAGCGAGATACCTGAAGGGTTCCTTTCCTGACCTTCCTCCGCAGGAGCGACCTGTATCGGCAAAGCTCCAGGGCTAAACGACCAGGAACCGGCCTGGTGAAATTTGAACTTTTCCCGGGCAGACCCTTGACAGGGATAAAAGGAAATCATAGGATCATAAAACGAACGAAAGAGCCTGTAGATGAACCTTTACCTTAAAACAAAGGAAAAAATGTTCAGCCTTAAAGGTACCTGGAATATCCTCAAACCTTACTTACCTGCTAAAGCTCTGCCGATTGTTACCTTCCTTTACCGAAGGTGCTATATGAAACTGCTTTGCCGATATATGGGTTTGTGGGATCAAAGATATCTTCGATCGGTCTACCTGACAGGCGGGCAGGCTGGATTTGCTCCTATCCCGCCGGCATCTTTACGATATCGCGTGCATGGGGATCCCTATATTAAAAGTTTCTTAGAAGTAGGTAAACGGTGTAGTCAGGATATTGAGGCCGCTCTGTTGAGGATAGGTAAAAATTTGAGTTCCTTTCAACATATTCTGGATTTTGGCTGTGGTTGTGGTCGTATCCTCCTCTGGTTTGCAGATCGTTCCTTATCTACCCATTTCTATGGAACGGATATCGATCGAGAAGCCATCGCCTGGTGCCACCATAACCTTCATTTTGCCAGCTTTAGCCTTAACCATCCCCTACCACCTCTGGAGTATGCTTCGGAGAAATTTGATTTGGTTTATGCCATATCCGTCTTTACCCATCTCAATGAAGATTATCAGTTTCGCTGGTTACAGGAACTCCGTCGGGTAATCAAGTTTGAAGGTATCCTCCTTTTAACCGTTCACGGTTATCATTTTTGGAAGAATCTTCCCTGGGAGGAGGTGAACAAAATAGAAAAAGCCGGTTTTGTCTTTAAAGCCTTAAATAGTTGGAAGGGTATATTCCCAGACTGGTATCAAACGGCTTATCACACGCAAAAATATATTCTTGATCAGTATTCTGCGTATTTCGAGATATTGGATTACATTCCGGGGGGATTGAACGCGCATCAGGATATCGTTCTGCTTCAGAAAAGGTAAATCTCCCTTGCTTAGACCTCCTCAAAGTATCCTTCCCAATCTGGAACCGTCAAGACCCTTTGGAAACCATCCGGCGTTACTTAGCTTCCAGCAAAACCTGTTCCACAATGGAGCTTAAAACCCCTTCCAGAGATTTCTGGTCTCTGGACTCTACGACAATGGCACCGGCCTTTTTAACGCCTTCAAACACGCTGGCATTGACATCGAAGGCGATGAGGAACACATCAACATCTGCCGTTAGAACCTGTCGATTGTTTCGATCCTGTTTGATGGCATCAACGGCCAGTTCCGGAGAAATCCCTCGATTATTTTCTCCATCGGTCATTACCAGAATTGCCTTGGTTTCAACTCCCGATTTGAGGATCTCTTTAAATGCCAGGAGGATGGCATCCCCGATAGCAGTGTTACCCGAGGGTTGTAAGGGTTGGATCATCCTTTCCAGTTTGTCTTGGTCGAAGGTCTCCAGGGGTTGTAAGAGATTCACACGGTGATCAAAGGAACAAAGTCCCACCTCGACTTTCTTTTCTGGATGGGATTGGACATAGGAGGCTATTTGGGTAAAAACCTTCCGCATGGCCTCTTTAGAGATATCGATTTTCTTTTTGTTCCCTATCCACCCTCCCATACTTCCAGAAATATCCAGACAGAAAAACAAACCCAGTGTATCCCTCTGAAGGGTTTCGGAAGTCGGTAGAGGAACCTCAGACAGATCAATCTGATAGGGTGTTGGGGTAGGTCCAATGGCTTGAACTTTGGATTCATTGGATTTAGGAGTTGGGGTTTCTGGGGGTTTTTTAGGGGAAGGATTTTGTTCACATCCCGTCAGGAGCCCTGTGTATCCCCACAAAAGGAGCATTATGAGCCCAAGTTGTTGAAATCGTAGGGTTTTCACAGATTTTATTTTTCCATAAGCGGTCGATGGGAGGGGTCTTCCAACATCGCCTGCATCTCTTCGGCAATTTCTGATGAGATCCGGAGTTGTTGACTCAAATCTGCAATTTTATCGCTCACATCGGACCCGAGTAAACTCGAAACAGCCTCCTGGCTTGCCTTATCTTGAATCCGTGAGGAGATGGCCAGATCCCTCAGGTGAAGAATCTGATCTTCGATCAAACCAAGCTGCGCTTCCATTTCTCGTATCTTCGAATTCACCTTTTTTTTAAGTTCCAGACGTTGCTGCTGCAGGGTTAAACGCTCAGATAAAGCGGTACGAACCCGGGTGTTGGTTTCCTGTTTAAGCATTTCTTCCAGCCTGCTGATTTCATCGGTGATGGCTTCCTCGGACATGTAACGGGCGGCCTCTTCAACCTTTCTTAAAAGAACCAGTCTCTTAATAAAATCCAGGGAAAGCTCATCAAAATTAATCTGCTCCTGATATTCTGGGTCGGTTAATTGTTTTTTTACCTGCTCAATATAGGCGACTACCCGCATGTACCGGGCTTTATCCTTATCCGGAAGCAGCTTTAAGAGATTTTCCTTTTCTTTCTCCAGAGCCGTTATCCTTTGCCGTTCCAGCTTATCTTTAAAGAGTTGATCGAACCAGGTTAATCCTAAAACCTCTCCAATAGGAAGAATGGCAAAAGCCCAGGGTGTATAAAGAGCCCCGGCCAGACCGATCACCCCCCGGATCATCCAAAAGTAGGGATCCTTGAGTAAGATAGAATATTTTTCTTTGAGATCTTTGAGGACCGGCGACATAAAATTTCTTCTCTAACCCCTTATTCCAGGGTAAATAACTGGACTTCCACCCGACGATTTTCTTCTGGCTGTGCACCGGGTAATGGCTCATCCCAACCCCGCCCTTCCGTGTCAATTCGCTTCGGGTCTATGGGATAGTTTTTAACCAAAGTGGCTTTTACAGATTCGGCGCGTTGCTTGGACATTTCAACAGCCCGTACCGCTTGCTTACGATAAAAGGCCTCTCCTTTCTGTTTAAACTCTTCGACCTTGGTGTTATCCAGATGTCCTCTCAAGAGTAAATAAGATCCCGGCGAGATTTTAAGCAGGGTTGCAAGATCTTTTAATGTCTGTTGGTTTGTGGGATTCGTCAGGTCCAGGCTACTCGTGTTGGGATCAAAGTAAAACCGAATTTGCTTGGTCAACAAGGGATTCCTCTCCAGGGCCTCGGCTTTCTCCGTACTTTTAATCGGAGCCAGTTCAACGGTTTGTCCCTGGAAAAGCCCTTCCCGGGCAAGCTCTTCCAGATAAGTTTTATTGACTAACTTCTCCGGTGCCACAACATCCTTAATCACTTCTTTCCCATAGGCGTATACCGCCGAATAATATAACTCATTAAAACTTCCGATTTGCCCGGGCTCTGAAGAGAAAAATAATAGGTTCTCGGCATGATTCGATAAATGAACGTCTTGTAGGGATTCCCGTAGTTCTTCCAGACTCATATTAAAAGCCTTGGCAACAACCGGTAAAGTATTTTCTGGATCTTTACGAATCATCTCCACGCCCATCAAGATTCCTTCCACCAGTCCCTTCATAATCTTCGGATTCTGTCGGGCAAATCCGGCATTTACAATCAAAATATCTGCAACAACCAACAGGTTCCGATTCGAGGTCAATAGCTTGATCTTATCCGGATAGGCCTTGGGGACTTCGATGGTTTTCGGGGACCAGGTTACCGCTCCACTAATCATTTGATCTCCCTTCTCCACACTTTCTACAAAGGCATCGGCTGCATCAAAGGCCGTTTCTGTGAAGAGCAGATTAACCCGTTCCGGGTCTATGGGGTCTTTCAATCCTTTCAGAGGTTTAACCTGTAATCCGGCTTCTTGGGCTAAAAATCGAATGAAAAAGTCTGACTCTGTAAATTGGGCTACCGTGAGGACTTTCCCTTTGAGCTGATTGATACTGTTGATTTCCTTCCGGGTCAGGATCCCATCCCCTCCCCGGGAAAAGTCCAATTGTATCGGAACCTCTACCTTTAACTGGTTCGCGTACAGGGCTAATACATCCACTGTGGTGGCACTGATGGCATTTTTCCCACTATTAATTGCCTGCCAGGCCTCGGCTTCAGCTTCGCTGATTGCGATCTTGAGCTTGAATCCGTACTTTCTGAAGAAATAGGAATCTGGATTAGGATTAAGTCCTCCATTGGCTACGATCAAAGGAGCATAGCCCGGCCAGACACTAAGCTCTACATCGACCGTATCTCCCTGGGGTTTATAATCCCCAGGAGGACCCAGACGGGGAAGTTCTTTGCTGGCCACGATCTTCCCCTGCTCCAAGGAACCAGACGCTTTCTCCTCAGAAGTCCCCTTAGTCTTATCAAGATTCTGAATCAACTCCGGGTAAAATTTATTAATGATCAGAAAGCCTGCAATTATCAGACAAATTAAAGTAATAAGAAATTTCTTTAACATCTCTGTCCGTTCCTTTCTAGAGGATTTAACCTAATTATATCCTACCTGCCGACAGAGTCAAGATATAATACCCGGTTAGATTGAAATATTCTCTAAAACCCAACCCGGTTCCCCTGAAGCCGGCTATACAGTTGATTTAGCGTAAAGTTGATGTTAAATCACGGTTTTGAGGTAGTTAAGGAGTATCCCCTTTACCCGTTCCCTTGAAAAAAACATCAATCGTTTTCTTTGGGCCTGAATAATGGCTTCCCGTAAAGCCGGGTCGGTTATGAGCAGATGGATCATCTCGGCTATTTCTTCATAACGCTTTTCGTTGATAAGGACTCCAGAAGATCCGAGGGTGAAGGGGACTGCCGTGGAGCGGTAAGCTAAAATGGGAAGATCGAAAACCATACTTTCCAGCAGAGGAACGCAAAATCCTTCATGTTCGCTCAGGCATAAAAACACGTGGGATACTTTATAAAAAGCTATCAACTCTTCTAAAGAGACATGTCCGACAAAGTGAACTTCAGATAGTTGAAGTTTTTTCACCAGGCCTTGTAAAAATTGAAGGTACTTTTCCATGCCTTTATATTTACCGACCAACAGCAGTCGCGAGGAGGGATAAATGTATTTCTGGTAAAAGTAGAAAGTTTTGATAAGGTCTTCGTGTTTTTTGTTGGGCGAGACCCGTCCAACAAAGAGAAGATTAATGGTTTTCTCTGTACCCACCGTTTTAGAGCCGAACTTTTTCAAAATAGTGGAATCAGGTGGAACTTTATATTTATCGAAATCAATGAGTAAAGGGAGTACTCCGGTCTTTTTAAATCCGTAGGCTTCCAGTTCCCTACGATTAAATTCCGAATCTCCCAGGGCCAGATCTGTACAGTCCGCAAGAAGCTTGATCTCGTGACGACCGGTTACGGTCATCTGCACCAGTTCCGGATAGTAGCCTTCAAAAAAGTGGGGAGGGGTAATGTTGTGATAGATAAGGATTTTCTTCCCTTGAGCTTCCTGGAAGACATAGGTAATGGGAGAAGGGACTGCAAAATGGTAGATGTGGACGGTATCAGGCGTATCGTAAGTCTTAAACTCCTTAAAATCTATTACCTTATCCCGAAGGGGGTCGTCAATATGAATCCCCAGGATATGATTTTCAATTCCTATCTCCGAAAGTGCCTTACTTATCTCAAAGGCGCTATCTCCTACAGCATCACCACTATGGACAGACGGGAGAAGTTGGATAATCATGCTAACCCCGGAATACAGAACGTGGGGATTTTTAGGACGCAAAGAGAGAAAACCAATCCCTTGCGTCTTTCAACCCACTACCTGCCGGATATACTTTCTGAGGATCTCTTCGAGTCTGGATTTATGGAAGAAGGCCAGTCGTTGCGTCTGGGATTCGATTACTTTTCTCCTGAAATCGGAATCCTCCACCAGGAGATGGATCATTTCGGCAATTTCTTCGTATTTTTTGGAATGAACCAGGATACCTGAATTGCCCAGGGTATAGGGGATACTTCCCGCATTGTAGGCGATTATGGGAATTTTAAAATACATGGACTCGACCAGGGGAACACAAAATCCCTCGTGTTCACTCAGGCAAAGAAATACATGGGCGATGTGATAATAAGCCAGCAGCTCTTCAAACGGAACCTTCCCGGTGAAATAAACATCGTCCAGTTTTAGCCTTCTTATCAACTCTTCCAGCATGAAGTCATATCTCTCAATCCCGTTGAGCCCTACCAGGAAGAGCCGGGATTTGGGATTGATATATTTTTTATAAAAATAAAAAGACAGGAGAACATCCTCCTGTCTTTTGTTGGGTATGATCCGACCTACAAACAGCAGGTTAACATAATCATCCCGATACTTTTCCACGATGGATAGCCGGGGAGGGGTCTTGTATTTGTCAAAATCTATGATAATCGGTAAAACTCCGGTTGATTTAAAACCCATTTCCTCCAGCTCTAATCGGTTAAACTCGGAGTCTCCTAAAGCCAGTTGACAGACCTCTCGATAATCTCTCAGTTCATCCCGGCCTCTTTTAAGAACTTCGTAGGTGAAATCTTCAAATCCCCTCAAAAATTCCGGAGGCGTAATGTTATGATAGATCAGGATCTTTTTATCGGGTAATGTCCGGACCAGTTTTGAGATAGGAGATCCTACTGAGAAATGATAAATCAACAGGTTATCCGGCGAGCTATACTTCTTGTATTGAAGGTAAGGTTTCGCAAATGGGCGCATCTCTTGGTGGATATCATCGGCAAAGATGTGAGAAGGGTATCCCCACCTACGAAGAATCTCTTGAATTTCCAAGGTATGATTCCCGATGGCATCTCCAGAAGTTAGACAAGGAAGGATTTGATGAATCTGTCTCATTACCGCAGTCACTGATCCATGGGCAGTAGAGAGTAGGCCAGAAAGCTTCTCGTCCGAGAAGTTCTTATTCTTATTTTTAAAGGCAATAGTTTTTGTTCTTGAAAGCTTTCACAGCCCAGGATCTCCTACCCCCTGGCTTTTAACAGCCGTAATCAACTTAAGATATTTTTCTTCAACCGTATCCCAGGCATAGTTGGTGCGTACATACTGACGCCCGTATTCACCCATTTTTACTCGAAGTTCGGGTTGAGAGAGGAGCAGATCCAGGCAAAGGCTGAATTCTCCGTAGTTGGTATAATAGAGTCCTCCCTGGCTTCGTAAACAATGGCCTACCAGAACCTCCGAGCAACCATTAACCAATACCGGTGTTCCAACGGACCAGGATTCCAATACACTCAAAGACAGACTTTCGTACTCAGAAGGGTTAACTAAAACCCTGGCCTGTTCCATAAGCTTATATTTTGCCCTTTGCCCCACATACCCCACATGGGAGATTTGAGGGTGTTTTGGAATTGGCATGAAATTATTTCCCACCAAAACCAGTTTTATGTCTCTGCCGGTATCCTCCACATAGCGGATAAAATAATCCAGAAGCTCTTTGCAGCCTTTCATGACATCAATCCTTCCTATGTAGAGAATATAAGGACCCGTTATGGAGGGACTCTCGAAACTCTCAACGCCGGAATCTTCCAGTTCAGAAACCCCACTTCCCACGACTTCACTGGGAATATGGGTATTACCGAATACCCGCTGGACTAAACGTTTTTCCTCTTCTGTATTGTAAATGATAGCCCTGGGGAGATGAAAAATCGGTTTAAAAATGTCAAGATAAAGGTGAGGTTCGTCATGGGCGGTTGGAACTAAGAGGCTTTTATCCGGAACGATTTGAATTCCCAGGTAAGTGGTAAAGTAACTGTAAGTAAAGAAGATAAATAAATCATATTCCTCTCGGAATTCTTTAAGATATCTTATTAAATCAAAGGTAAGCGGCCCCTGAAGCCACATCCATTCTATCTGATCCGGCAGAGAAGGTTTTTGGTTTGCAATACGTTTTCGAACAAACGTATTGAATCGGTTCATATCTCGGGGTAGATGGGTTGAGAACCTGCGGACGAGGACCCCGTTAATCTCCACCGGACCCAATGGATAATAATCCTTCCAGGTCAGGTAATCCACTGCACAAGTTGTCAAGACCTCTACCTGGAAGTACTTTTTCATCCGTTCTGCGATGGAACGACAAAGACTTTCAGAGCCCCCCTGCACCTCCAGGCCGTATCTTTGGACAACAAAGGCGATTTTCATAGAGAAGCCACCGGAACCCAGAGAATCCGGGGTTATTAAAAATTTTTATATAAGGCCCTCAAGTCCTCTGGATTCTGATAGCTTAAATCTTACGTTTCAGCTCCTCCATCTCCTGCAAGAGTTTTTCCTGCTTTTCTTTGAGTTCTTTATTTTCCTGTACTAGTCGAGAAAGTTCATCCATCAGGACCGAAGCAAATCGAACGGAGGCGGCATTAAATTCGGTTTGTCGGATAACAAAGGGATGGGCAATAAATCGAAAGATACGAAATCCTATTTTTTTTAAAGCAACGATAAAAGGTCCCAGAATCTTGCGGTGGGAGGTGATTAAGGCCGCACTATTGGCTATATCCCAGTTATGATGCAAACGTCGCAAATGCAAGGCCAGCTCTCCATAGGATCCTTCTTTCTGGGGCGAAATTTGGTTTTTCAGTTCGCTCACTTCCCGGATCTCTTCATCGGTATAAATTCCGGCCTTTTTTTTCTCCAAGACCCGCTCCTGGATTTGCTTCATGATCTTTGCAACATCTATCTCTTCTGTGTTAATCGAAAAGGTCTCCATAATAATCAGTACGTTGTTTACTTAGTTTTGGCCTTATAGGGCTGCTTTCACTCCCCAACCCCCTCTCCCGCAGCGTGGAAGAGGGACCTGGGGTAAGGGCCACTTAAAAGTTAAGCCAAAACTAAGTAAACAGTGTATTAGTACGTTGTTTACTTAGTTTTGCTTGACTTTTAAGTGACACCCCCCGGCCCCCATACGCGCCAGGTTAAGGCGCCTCCGCCCTGTCCCTTCCCCGTTTCACAGGGGAGGAAACTTCGCTTCAAAGTTCCTTCCCCTGCAAAGCGAGGGAAGGCGAGTAGGTTAAACGTCTCGTTTGACATTAAGGGGGCCTTCCTCATGGACCTCACTCTTATCCTGACGCCTATACCCCTAACCTCCTCTTCCAAAGGGCTGATTCGTTCTTTCACGAAACAGCGGAGGGTTCTGCCGATCAATGGACATAGTAAATCAAAATTACCGTGGTTAGCATCCATAAGATCACATCAATGAGCATCGGCTTATCTGTCAACAAAACTAAGGAAGGATCTCCTCCCTCCTCTCGTTTATGAATCAGGTAAAGATAGCGAAAGATCCCGTAAAGTACGAAGGGGATCGTCAGATTCATATACGGGGTATGCAATTTTTCTTTGGTCTCGGGGGCCATGGTATATAGGGAGTAGGCCATCACCGTTGAAGCCGTTACCACGGCGATCATTTGATCTAAAAGCTCCGGGCTGTATTCTTCTAGAATCTTTCGATGATTCAGGGCTCCGTCTCCTAAAAGGACTAACTCGTGCCTTCGCTTTCCAAGACCCAGGAAAAGGGCCAGAAGGATGGTACAGATAAAAAGCCAGGGAGAGATTACCACCTGAATGACTACTGCTCCTGCGACCGCCCTTAAAACAAATCCCATGGAATTAATCAATACATCCAGAATAACCGTGTGTTTAAAATAAAATGAGTACAGAGTTGAGAGAATTAAATAAAGTACGGCAATATAGCCAAAACCGGGGTTAAGCATAAAAGAAACCAGGAGAGACCCCGGAATCAGAAGAATCAGGGCTAAAATGGCTGAAGAAATGGTAAGTTCCCCCGAAGCGAGGGGCCTTTTAGATTTCAAGGGATGATTTTTATCCCTCTCCAGATCTTTTATATCATTGATAATATAAACGGCTCCAGATAGAAGGCAGAAGACCACAAAAGCAGCAAAGGTTTTTACAAATAAAGGAGGCTTAAATAAATTCAAAGAGAAAATGAGACCTGCAAAGATGATGAGGTTTTTCGTCCACTGCTTGGGACGCATGGTCTTTAGAATGGCTTTTAGAGCCATTAAGTCGGTTCGCTTTGTTTTTACCGTAATCACAACTTATCTCTCCATTTTCAATAAATGCTCTTATGTTCGAAGACTATGGCAATAAGCCGACAGGTGTCAAGTAAAAAGTGCTTGACGGATACCCCTTTAAAAGGTATACCTTTTCAAATTAAAAATAATACCGAGTCTGGCATTGGAGGCAATGGTAGGTGCGAAACAAAACAATCTGTTTGGTTAGGGGTAGAAGCAAAGCAATCGTTTATCCCTTCCCTTAGGCTTCGGCTCGCAGTGTTTTCCGTCAGGACAGATTCCTTCCGGACCTGGAAAGGTATTTCTTTCCTGGGAGGCAGAAGAGTTTATAAATACCTGAGCCATGGAAATTGAAAAAACGAAGAATTCCTCCCTTCGTGAAGAGGCCTGGTGTATAAGCCTGCTGGGTGTAACTTTTTTGGCGTTATCCATCTGGAGCTGGCGTAAATGGCCGGACATCCTGGTAGATTTTGGGCACGAGCTTTATATTCCCTGGCAACTTTCCCAAGGAAAGGTATTGTATAGGGATATATTTTGGTACTTTGGTCCCCTCCCTTCTTATCTCAACGCCCTCTGGTTCCGTCTCTTTGGGGTTTCCCTGACAACTTTGATAGTCTGTAATCTGCTCATTCTGGCCGGAGTGACCGTTTTGATTTATCGGATTTTCAAAGCCATGTTTAACTACTTTATAGCAACCTTATGTAGTCTGGTTTTTCTTTTTATCTTTGCCTTTTCCCAGTATGTTCCCAATGGGAATTATAATTTTGTTTGTCCCTATTCCCATGCCCTCACCCATGGAACTGCCTTGACGATGGGGATGATTTTCTTCTTTATCCGTTACCTGCTTGGGCGACATCCGGGTTTCATAGGAGGGGCTGGGCTATGTCTGGGGTTAGTTTTCTTAACCAAGCCGGAAGTAGGTCTGGCAGCCTTTGCAACTGCGGAACTTGGACTGGTACTGATCGGTAACTTTACCCAGGCTCCGAAGTCACAAATCCTGAAAGTGATGCTTGGATTCCATGCAGTAGCCCTGTTACCTTCGCTGTTGTTCTTTATTTTTTTCTCCCGGTATATGCCTCTGGGTGAGGCAGTTCGTGCAACGGCTGGAGCCTGGACGTCCCTGACGGGAAGTCCGGTCCTCAATCGTACCTTTTATCTCAGGAGTTCCGGGCTGGATCAGCCTGGGTCCAATTTTTTTCTCATGTTAAAGGTATTGGGAGGGATGATCCTTTGGATAGGAAGCTGTTTAATAGCCGACAGGAGTTTGTGTCCTTTATGGACCCGCCGGGTGATTCCGGTTATTCTCCTCAGTATTGGTTTTGGCGGTTTACTCATAGTAAAACCCGGGCTGATACCCTGGTTTAGCCTAGGTCGGGCGCTCCCACCGATCACTTTAGTAGTGGGCGCAGTCTGTATCATCCTTTGTTTGAGGAAGCATACCAGGCCTGATGTTAAAATTCGGATGGGCGCAATGGCCCTGTGGGCCATGTTTGCCTTTGTACTCCTGGGGAAAATCATTCTAAATGCTCGCCTGTTCAATTACGGCTTTGTCCTTGCCATGCCGGCTACCCTTCTACTGGTGGCCGTGCTCCTCGGTCTTCTTCCAGAGTTACCTGGTAAGAAATACAAACCAGGAGATCTCTTTCAAGGTCTCATGATAGCTTTAATCATAGCTGGAATAGTTTTCCATTTTCAGGTATCAAACAGGTTTTATCGCTACAAAGATTTTGCCGTGGGGGAAAATGGAGATACCATCCTGACCTATAGCCCCCGGGTGGATCTTACCGGAGTTGCTATGGTACAGGCCCTTCAACGGATTGAAGAGTTAATACCCCGTGACATAGGATTTGTCGCCCTTCCGGAGGGTGTGATGCTAAACTATTTATCCCGCAGGATAAGTCCAACCCGATATATCTACAACATGCCCATAGGTCTTGAAATGAACGGTGGAAGCGAACAGGTTCTGGAATCCTTTAAAGCCCATCCTCCGGAGTTTATTATTCTTGTCCACAGCGATAGCAGTGAGCATGGTGTGGGATATTTTGGTAGGGATCCCAACTTTGGAAAGCCTATCCTGGATTGGGTGAAGAGTTCCTATATCCCTTTAGAACGGATCTTTTATGAGCCGCTTACCGATCATCATTTTGGAATTAAGATCCTAAAAAGGATGGACGCTTCCTGAATGGGAGTGTTAATTTAGATTTATAAGACGAGATGCTTTCCTGGGTTCTGTTGAGGGTTTAGCCGAGGCTTGTGCCAAAGAAACAAGGTCTCATGCCCGGAATGAATAGGTTAAAGGCCTGTGGAGTGGCTGCTTGATAAAAAACAGGCGTTTTTTTGATGGATAGATTTCGTATGGAATACGATCTCAGGCGTTTTGTAGAAAAACTAAGTCAGGGGGAGGAGTATCGGCAGATCTTGACCTATTACCATTTCATCCCTTCCCAAAAGGCCCGCTATCGGGATATATTTCAGACACTCCATCCTGATTTATGTAAAGCCCTCAGGGAGGAGGGAATCCACTCGTTTTACAGCCATCAAGCCGAAGCTATAGAACAGATTCAGAAGGGTCGACATCTTCTGATAGGCACTCCTACGGCCAGCGGTAAAACCCTGGTTTATAATGTTCCTGTCTTCCAGAAGATCTTAAGTAATCCGACCACGCGGGCTTTGTTTATTTTTCCCCTGAAAGCCTTAGAACAAGATCAGCTCAAAATCATTCGAAACCTGAGTAATCGGCTTGGGGGAGTTATAAAAGCAGAGATTTACGATGGAGATACCCCGGCTTATCAGCGAGAGAAAATCCGATCTCAACTCCCTCATATTTTGCTGACCACACCGGATATGCTCCATTTGGGAATCCTGGCATATCATTACAAATGGCGAGAGTTCTTCAGCCATCTGCGGTATGTAGTGGTCGATGAACTTCATACCTACAAAGGTGTTTTTGGTTCCCATGTTCTCCATGTTTTCAGGAGGTTTAATCGAATCTGCCGTTATTATCAAGCTGATCCCCAATTTATCTCCGCTTCAGCGACCATAGCTAACGCCGATGAATTGGCTGTGCAACTCTTTGGCAGTTCCTTTGAGGTCATTTTAGAAAGTGGAGCCCCTCGTCGAGGTAAGCATTTTCTATTTTTAAATCCCACTTTCAGCAGCCCTTATACCGAGGCTGCCAGGTTGATGATTCTGGCCCTTAAAGCCGGGCTTAAAACCATTGTTTTTACCAAGGCTCGGAAAATTACCGAGCTTATCTATACCTGGATTCTTCAATCCCATCCGGAACTTCAGAATAAAATTAGCTCCTACCGGGCGGGATTTCTACCCGAGGAGCGTCGAGAGATCGAACAAAAACTCTTTCGGGGAGAACTCATAGGAGTTATTTCTACCAGTGCTCTGGAAATGGGAATTGATATCGGTGGTCTGGATTGTTGTATCCTGGTAGGGTATCCCGGTAGTATAGTCAGTACCTGGCAGCGTAGTGGACGAGTAGGACGTGGTGATAACGAAGCCCTTATCGTTTTATTAGCCCTTCCCGATGCTTTGGACCAATACTTCATGCATCATCCGGAAGATTTCTTTCATCGCAGTTATGAAAAAGCCATTGTGGATCCAGATAATGAGATTATTTTGAAATCTCATCTCCTCTGTGCTGCTGCCGAACTTCCCCTTCAAGGTGGAGAGGCTTTCTATCAGAATGAGAAAGTCCAACAAGCCCTGTCCGATTTGGTTAAAGAGGGAAAACTCCTCCAGAGTGAAACGGAGGCTAAATGGTTCTCCTCCTCCAAAAATCCCCATCGATGGGTCGATATTCGATCCATTGGAGAAGGTTATATGATCCTTTCGGCGAAGGATCGGAAAATCATCGGGCATGTCAACGGAGGTCGAGTTTTTAGTGAATGCCATGCGGGAGCTATTTATCTCCATCGGGCTCAACAATATCGGGTCATTGAATTGGACCTGGGTCAAAAGAATATCTATGTAGAACCCGTAAATGTAGATTATTTCACAAAACCGTTGGGAGAGAAAGATACCCAGATCTTGAGTTGTGATCAGAGTAAGTTAGTTGCCAATTTTAAGGTTTGTGAAGGTCGGTTAAAAGTAACCGAACGGATCATAGGATTTGAGAAACGTCGAATCTTTGGGCAGGACCTCCTGAGCGTACACCCCCTGGATTTACCCCCCCAGAGTTTTGAAACCCGCGGGTTTTGGATTGAGATCGAAGAGCCAGTGGTGGAGATGGTGGAATGGCAAATGCTCCATTTTATGGGGGGGATTCATGCCGTAGAGCATGCGGCCATTTCCCTTTTTCCTCTATTTGCCATCTGTGATCGAAATGATATCGGGGGTATCAGCTATGCCTATCATCCTCAAGTTGGCAAGTCTGCCATTTTTATTTATGATGGTTACCCGGGGGGAATTGGATTAACCCGTAGGGGTTATGAGATGATCGAAGAGCTTTTGAGCCGTACCCTGCTGACTATTCAAGAGTGTCCTTGTGAAGAAGGATGCCCTTCGTGTATCCATTCCCCTAAATGTGGGAACGGGAATAAACCTTTAGATAAGCAGGCGGCTGTGCAAATTCTAAAAGCCCTGATGGCGAAACAGGAAGCAGGGAGCAGGGGATCAGGGCCTGCTCTGCAAGGAAGTGAAGGGACGGGTCGAGATCCTTTCCCCTCTGAAAGGGTGGAACAGGGTGAAAGTGCCTGCCAACCAGAATTCTTACAAAAAACCCTGCTCCAGAAAGAGGGATCGGAAACCGTAAAGAAGATGGTGAGTTACAGAGAAAGCCTGGAGCAAAAAATAGATAGAAACCGGTTGATTACAGTTACTCCCCGGCTTTTATCTTCGGCCCCTCGCATAATCTATTTCGATATCGAGACCCAGCGGAGTGCCGAGGAGGTAGGAGGCTGGCAGAACAAACATCTTATGGGACTGGCTATTGGGGCTATCTATGACAGTCTGGAGGAACAGTTTTATTTGTATACCGAAGCCCAGGTTCCGCAACTGATTGAAAAGCTGAAAAAAGCCGATCTCATCGTAGGATTTAATATCAAAAATTTTGACTATGCAGTGCTCCAGGCTTATACCTCCTTTGATTTCAACCAACTGCCTACTCTGGATATTTTAGAAGAAATTTATAAGAAGTTCAAATTTCGATTATCTTTAGGGGATTTATGCGAAAAGACCTTGAATCAGGGTAAGTTGGGAGATGGATTACAGACGGTGCAGTGGTTTAAGGAAGGAAGATTGGATAAGGTTATTGAGCATTGCCGTCGAGATGTTGAATTAACTCGAGATCTTTTTCAGTACGGAATGGAAAAAGGATATCTTCTTTATGAAGATAAGGAAAAAGGGTTGATGCGATTAGCTGTGGAGTGGTTTAGATAGTAGGTTAAACATCCTCGTTTGATAATGTGGTTTAGCCCTCTGGGAGAAATTTAAAAGTTTCCCTTGAATTCCCCGACTATTTTGAAATATTCTTTTTCTCAGACAACTTTTGAATTATATGGAAAAGGACAATACAAAATCCGAAAGGGGGAGAAAGTGGGAGTGAGGGCCTGAGTAGCTACCTTTAAATAAGGCCACATCGAATGAGTTATACGACCCCTTCCAGGGGAGTAGAATCATTCCTACTAATATGTTCAAATTAAAGAGTTGTGGTTTATTCATTCTAATTTTTATGACAGGAGTTTTATCAACTGAGATTCTCTATGCCGATGGAGCCATTCAGAATGTAAAGCTTTTCAAAGAAGGGGACACGACCCGGGTCGATTTCGAACAACTCATCTATAATACCGATAGCTATGTTTTTCAAATTGTTATAGAGTGGGGAATAAAGAATCGGGTGAAACCCGAACTTCATAATTTGCTCATAGATCGGTGTATGCGGGTCGGGAACTATAAATTAAGTGATAAGATTGTGGGAGCAGAAGTTGAGAAAGTCTCCATCTATTTTGACCCAAGACCTGAAAGCTGTTCGGCTGAGTAATCCGGTATGGGGGGTTTTCCACCTAACCTTCTAACCCCCATAGGGGTCAGGTTAAGGTGC
Source organism: Candidatus Limnocylindrales bacterium (assembly GCA_035559535.1). Lineage (NCBI taxonomy): Bacteria > Bacillati > Chloroflexota > Candidatus Limnocylindria > Candidatus Limnocylindrales > Candidatus Limnocylindrales bacterium. Next base: position 14,094 of record DATMBG010000032.1, on the reverse strand, counting down.
CTATGGTGTGAAGGGGTAAGGGTAAATAAGGGTAAAATGGTTACTTAACTTTTTACCGGGTACTATACGTATAAGTTCCGTTAAAAATAGAGGATTAGACCCGGGGAGTTCCCTTGACAGGAGTTTCTTTTCAGGATAACTTCCTAGATAGAGGAGGTAAAAAAATGAAAAAGTTAAAAATCCAAACCCTTGTCGGATATATCATGATAGGGATAGGGTTTTTGGCCCTGACCCCTTTAATAACAGAGGCGAAGACCTTATCAGAAGCCTTTGCAGCATTTAAAGTTACGGAACTCAAGGAGAAACCTCTGGCCCCAGATTTTCAACTCAAGGATTTAAATGGGAATGTGGTAAGCTTAAAGGATTACAGAGGAAAACCCGTTATGCTGTATTTCTGGGCTACGTGGTGAGGAATATGTAAGAAGGAGTTACCTTCTGTCAATAAGGTTTACAACGAATTTAAAGATCAGGGAATTGTCTTTTTATTTGTCGATTTTAAAGAGGATCTCAACACTGTAGCAAAAGCCGTTAAAGAACGGGGTTATGATTTTCCTGTACTGCTGGATGAGACGGGGGAGGTTACTAAAAACTATGGGGTTCGAGGAACTCCTACGGTTTTTTTAATCGATCGTGAGGGAAGAGCTCTGGGAAGTTCGGTAGGAGATCGTAACTGGGATAGCGAGGAAGGTCGTGAAATCCTTAAATTGCTGTTACAATAGGTAAAAAATGCAGAAACCAAGGGTTAGAATCCAGAAATCCCAAGGATCTCTGGATTCTGACCCTTGATTTCTCCTCTTGAAGCTTGTGGTTAAATTAGGGGTTAACATCGATCATGTTGCTACCCTTCGCCAGGCCCGACGGGGGATTGAGCCGGAACCTGTTACCGCGGCCCTTTTAGCGGAACTGGCCGGAGCCGATTGGATTACAATCCATTTACGGGAAGATCGTCGGCATATTCAAGATCGGGATGTGGATCGGCTTAAGGAGGTTCTCCAGATTGGACTTGATTTTGAAATGTCGGTAGCTCCGGACATTGTAAAAAAAGCGTTGGCTACCCGCCCCCATTTCGCAACTTTGGTACCTGAAAGGCGAGAAGAAATTACCACCGAAGGAGGTCTCGATGTTCTGGGACAAAAAGAGATCATTAAGGGAGTTCTGGAAACCCTTAAAGGCGCCGGCATAGAGGTCAGTTTATTTGTGGATCCGGATCCTGAAGTAATTCAGGCTTCCGCAGAACTGGGAGCAGATGCCGTCGAACTCCATACGGGAACCTATGCCAATGCATTAAAAAAAGAAGATATTCAGCAAGAATTAACCAGACTTACCAATGCAGCCAGACAGGCTGCGCAACTTGGACTCCATGTCTTTGCGGGACACGGCCTTAATTATCGTAATGTAATTCCCATTGCACGTATTCCAGAAATGGAAGCCCTCAATATTGGTCATAGTATCATTTCACGATCCATTTTTGTGGGTATAGAACGGGCAGTCCGGGAAATGATTCAACTTATCCGGTAAAGTTTATTACCAACGTATATGCAGGCAAAAGGCCTGCGCTCCTGAAGGGAAGGTTGATGGAAATAAAAAACTTTTCAACTTTCCCTTATGAGAAAACCAACAGAAGGGATCGATTTTTCCACATCTCCCTCCCAAAAAGCCAAAATTTTATCGATAGGAATATACACGACAATTTCCTTGGCTTTTCGCTCACCTTTGACTTTCAACTGGACAAGTTCATCATTTAAAATAGCCATCACATGGCCTTGATAAAAATGAGCCTTACCGAGTTCTATCACCACCTGTCTATCCTGATCTATGAGTTCTTTGAGCTTGCTAATTAGAGATTTCATCCTTATTTCTCTGCCATTATCATGACGAGGGCACCGAAGGAAGCAAAACAAAGGCTTCGATGTTATCCCCCACTAAACCGAATTGCTTCTCCACGAATTCATCCCTTCAACGGGCTCAGGGCAGGTTTTGAGCTGAATTGAAGGGTTCCTCGCCTGACATCTTTTTCCGATCGTTGATACCTTGAGTGAACGAATAGCTTAATCGGAATATATTTTATAGACTCTACAGAATTCGGTCAACAGAAAAACGGTAAAAACCATTGACAGGTTGGTTATCTGTTTATAGGGTATCTACTATGAAACAGCGATTAGATAAGTTGTTAGTCCTTAGAGGATTGGCGCCAACGCGAGAGCGGAGTCAGAGTTTAATCCTGGCCGGAGTTGTTCTGGTTAACGAACAAAAAATAGATAAACCCGGGACTCTGGTCGATGAAAACGCAAATATTCGTGTGATAGGAGCAGACCATCCTTATGTCAGCCGGGGGGGATTAAAGCTGGAAAAAGCACTCCAGGAGTTTAAAATTTCGGTTCAGGATAAAATTGCTATAGATGTCGGCGCTTCCACCGGCGGGTTTACCGATTGCCTCCTCCAACATGGGGCCAGGAAGGTTTATGCCGTGGATGTAGGTTACGGACAATTAGCCTGGAAACTCAAACAGGATCCCAGGGTCATAGCGCTGGAGAGGACCAATATTCGCTATGTAACTCCGGACCTGTTTAAGGAAAAAATGCAACTGGCCGTCATTGATGTTTCTTTTATCTCTCTGACAAAAGTCCTGCCGGTTATTTTGGATCTACTCGAGCCAACGGCAGAGATTATCGCACTGGTTAAACCGCAGTTTGAGGTAGGAAAGGGAGAAGTGGGAAAAGGGGGGATTGTCAAATCCCCTGAAAAACATCGACAGGTTTTAGAATCTCTTCGACAATTTGCCAAAAAGTTGGGTTTAGAAGTCCGGGGTGTTATCCCGTCACCCATAAAGGGAACTAAAGGTAATGTAGAGTTTTTGATGTTTTTAGCCCGCTGAAGAGATTTTAACTATTACTAAAGGCTTATGAAAGCTGAAAGGGACCCAGAGGCCCAGAGATGGAAGGATAAAGAAATCATCTCCAGGTCTCTTCCCATGTTGAGGAGGGGGGAGGCAGGTTATAAAAAACTTACCCCTGGAAAGCTCAAGGGGTTGGGGAGTGGATCCTTTGATGAGGAACTCCGTAAGTCAATACCCGTGGGCTTCTGCGTCCCTGCGTTCTGATGGTTTTGTGGTACTTAATCTATAATTTCTTGGTGGTTCCCCTGCTTTACCTTACTTTTCAGATAGGTTACTACTTCAACGAGAAGATCCGAAAAGGCCTGGAAGGTAGAAAGAATTTGTTTATAGATCTGGCGGCCAGGCGGGCTTTGTGGAAAGACCAGGGAGATTTCAAGATCATCTGGTTTCATAGTGCTTCCCTGGGTGAATTTGAACAGGGAAAGCCTCTTATCGCCGGATTGAAAGAACGGTATGGGGAAAAAATCAAAATTGTCGTCAGCTTCTTCTCCCCTTCGGGTTATGAGCCTGCGCGAAATTATCCCTTAGCCGACCTGGTCTTTTACCTCCCTTTAGATACCCCTTTTCAAGCGAGGAAGCTGATTCACCTGCTTCAACCCGATATATGGATTTTACTAAAATACGATGTCTGGCCCAATCATGTCTGGGCCGCTGCAGAATTGAAAATTCCCATTTTCCTGGTATCTGCCTCTTTACCCCCGTCCTCTAAAAGACTCTATCCCGGAATTAGATCTTTGAATCGATGGGTTTATCGCCACTTACAGATGATTTTTGCCATATCCCCGGCGGATGCCCAAAGGTTCCAACAGATGGGCCTGGAAGCTACGCGGATTATAACCGTTGGAGAAACGCGCTATGACCAGGTCTATTTGAGAAGCCAATCCGTTCAGAATCAGAAGGATTTGCTTCGAAGGTTTTCCTTTGAAGGAAGAAAGCTCGTCGCCGGGAGTACCTGGGAAGTTGATGAAAAGTATCTGATAAAGGCTTTTAAGGTCCTTTCTCCCCAATATCCCGATTTACGGTTGATTTTGGTGCCCCATGAACCTTCTCCCCGACGACTGGGATCAATCTCTCAAGAACTGAAAAAACACGGCCTGGTTCCGATTTTTACCTCTCAAACCAAGAACTTAGAGGCTCCAGATTCCAATCAGGTCATTATCGTAGATCAGATAGGTATCCTGGCCGGCCTTTACGCCGTTGCAGATATTGCCTTCGTGGGGGGAGGGTTTGGAGCCGGTATCCATAATGTGATGGAACCGGCAGCCATGGGTAAGCCGGTACTTTTTGGCCCGGCTATTCACAAAGCTCTGGAAGCCATTCGGTTGCTGGAGCGTGGAGGGGGTAAGGTGGTAAAAAACGATCTGGAATTAATAAGCTGGCTTTCCAGATTGTTGGATCACCCTGCTTTACTACAACGAATGGGAGAAGCTGCCAGGAACCTGATTTTGGAAAATCGGGGAGCTACCGATAAAATTCTGAAATATCTGGAGGCGTACTTGTAAAGGACTTTACATGCAAGTGTGGACATGGCTATTTTTCCTGAGTTTCGTATTCCATCCCCTTGAAGATCCTTCTATAAAAGGGATTAAAGAGTCAGAGTGGCGTGTCACTCTAAAGAAGGATGAAGATCTATCTCAGAAGAATAGACCTTTTAAAAAAAAGCTAACCCGATTGGGCTTGGATGTTTTATTTATAGGTGGAGTTACTACAGGGGTTGTTTTTGCTCGTGAAAATATACAGAAAGCTATTCAAGAATCAGGGGCTTTTGAAAATGTTGTTGATAATTTTAGAAATCCTGTTCTTCGTATAAAGAAAGGAACCCGTTTGGATGATGATCCTTTTCTCATTAACTATATCGCACATCCTCTAGCCTATGCTGGAATGGGCCTCTATTTAAAGGAGCGGGGTTACAGGGATTGGACGGCGCTTCTTTTTACTCAGATACACAATATTGCTTGGGAATTTGCCATTGAAGGGAGTGCCTTCCCGCCTTCTGGGAAGGATCTTGTAACGGATTATTCGGCTTCTATAGTTGGCATTTTTGTTTTGGATCGAGTTTCCCGTTATGGAGAGAAAAAATTAAACACAGAGAGTAGAAGGTTTTATCATTACCTGTTTTACTATATGAATCCTTTTAATGTCTTAAATGATAAATTATTGAAAAAACCAGCTACCCAGGCGTCGAGGATTCCAAAATGGATCAAGCCGGAGATTTTCTTGACCCCTGAGTGGTTAGTTCTTCCCCATGAACACAACTAAAGATCTGGTCCATTTTTATCATCAGCTCAAATTTCGGAATTTGCCTGAAGAAGTTGTGGAAAAGGTTAAAGATCTTTGTCTGGATTTCTTAGGAGTTGTTACGAGGGGTTCTGTCTCGGATTCAGGGATGGTTTCTCAAAAATTTGTTAAAGATCTGAACCGTCCGGGAGAGGGCACCATTATAGGAACCGATCTTAAAGCGGCCGGAGAGTATGCCGCTTTGGCCAACGGCGTTGCTGCCCACAGCCTGGAGTTAGACGACGTAGAGAACGAATCTTCCCTTCATCCGGGGGTTGTGGTATTTCCGACGGCCTTCGCCGCAGGAGAAATGGTGAATTGCAGTGGAGAAGCCTTTATCGAGGCGGTAGTGGCGGGATACGATGTGATTATACGCCTTGGAAAAGGGATTAATCCGGCAGAGCATTATCGGCATGGTTTCCATCCAACGGCGACTTGCGGAGTTTTCGCCGCTACGGTAGTTGCCTCCAAGATCTTTAACCTTACCGAGGACCAAATGCACCATGCCTTTGGAATTGCCGGAAGTCAGGCAGCAGGTTCCATGGCTTATCTCCAAAATGGAGCCTGGACCAAGCGATTTCATCCCGGATGGGCTTCCCACAGTGGGATTTTAGCAGCCTTACTGGCAAAAACCGGATTTACCGGCCCCCATGAAATAATCGAAGGAAAATTTGGATTTCTTCACTCTTATTCGGATAAGCCGGATCTGGAGAAGGTCTTTGAAGGTCTGGGAAAGAATTTTGAGATTATGCGCACCAGTTTAAAGCCCCATGCCTGTTGCCGTTACATGCAACCGCCCATCGATGGCGTTCTGGATCTTGTAACACGCTACCATCTGACCCCGTCCGATATTCGACACATCACGCTAGGTATTCTATCTGCCGGACGACTCCTGGTTGCAGATCCCCCGGAGCAAAAAGTAAATCCCCAGAACATCGTTGATGCTCAATTTAGTGCACCCTTCGGAGCCGCTGTTGCCGTACTAAAACGAAGGGCCTTTTTAGATGAGTTTTCCGTGGAGAATCTTCATCATCCCCAAATCCAGGAACTCATGAGAAAAGTCTCCTGTGTAACCATGCCCGAACTGGAGGCCGAATTTCCTAAGAAATGGAAAAGCCGGGTTATCCTGGAAACCCAGGATGGGAGGAAGTTAGAGAGCCAGATTGAATATCCCAAGGGAGATCCGGAAAATCCCCTGAGTCGAGAAGAGATCGTTACTAAATTTAACACCCTGACCCGGGGAATTTTCTCAGATTCCCATCAGAGGGAAATCGTTGATCACGTTAAAAAGCTGGAAGGTTATTCCCATTTAAGGGATTTTACCAAGCTCCTGGCCTAGCCTTTCAGGAGTATGGGAGTATGGGGGTGTGAGGGTATGGGGGTATGGGAGTACTTCCACACTTCCACACCCCCCATACTCCCACACTTATTCAATCTTATACTGACTTACCGTTTCTAGAAGACCCTTGGAGTGTTCCAGGAGGTCATCGGCAATCTGGGTGGTCTTTTTAATACTTTCCAGATTCTTCTCTATGACTTCACGGATGGCCTGAATGGCCGAGACGATTTGGGAGGCTTCCCGGGTCTGATCGGTGGTAATATTTTTTGCCCTGAGGGCAATTTCCGTAACCGTGTCCATAGCCCGGATGACCTGGGCAACTCCTTTGGTCTGTTCCCCCATGGCCATCTTGACATGGGCTGCCAGGTTTCTCATATTTTCTACGGCCGTAATAATTTGTGAAGAGCTTTTCTGTTGTTCGCCGGTGGCTTTGGTTATCTCTGCAATCATGTGGGTTACATTTTCCATATATTGCATAATTCGTCGGCTACTGTCAGCCTGTTCTTGAGTGGCCTGGGTAATTTTGGAGACGGTTGAGGCTGATTTTTCGGCCCGCGTAATAATTTGCTTTAACATCTCCCCGGTCACATCTGCCAACCTTACCCCCTCTTCAACTTTTTTGATTCCCTCCTGCATAGCCTGAATAGCCATAAGGGCTTCTTTTTGTACATTTTTAATTAAATTCCCGATTTCTTTAGCCGATAGGGTCGAGCGATTGGCCAGTTCTCGGACTTCTCCGGCCACAACCGCAAAACCTTTACCGTGTTCCCCGGCCTGGGCTGCTATAATCGAGGCATTGAGGGCGAGTAGGGAGGTCTGCTCGGCAATATCATTGATCACGTCCAGGATGGCTCCAATTTCTTCCGTACGATCCCCCAGGGTTTGAATAACCTGAGCCGATCTTAACACCACATCTTTAATTTCCCGCATCCCTTCTAAAGTGGATTGCATGGAGTTTTGGCCCGCTACGGCAGCCTGGGTGGTTTCTTCCGATAGTTTACGGGAGTGATCTACATTGGAAGAAACTTCCTGGATAGATGCATTAATTTTATCGATGGCCTTATAAGTCGTCTCGGCATTTGTTAAGAGTTGATGGGTGTTCTTACTGACTTCCCTCACCGACATCATCATCTGTTCTATAGAAGAAGCCGTTTCATTGACCGAGGAGGATAAATCTTCCATTAATTCTGTAACTTCTTCGAAGGTCGCCTTCATTTCCAGCGTGGAAGCTGAAGTCTCTTCAGAAGCCGATGAGAGATTTTCTGCATCCCGTGAAAGTCCCTGGATAGACTGATCCAATTGACGGGTAGAAGTAAAGATCTTTTCTACAGAGTTAAGCTGTTCTTCTGCTCCTATGCCGACCGTTCTGGCCTGGCCTCGAAGGGCTTCGGCGGTGGTGGTAAATCGGGTGGATGACTCCCGAATACGACTCGTTGCGGTTCTTAAGGTGGCTAACATGGCGTTCAAAGCCTTTCCCAGCTTTCCTATTTCATCCTCGGTTTTAACGGGAAGATTTCTCGTAAGATCTCCATTTCGAATGGCTTCCGCAAAAGTAACCATCTCTTTAAGGGGCATGATGATGAATTTACGTGTAAACAGACTTACTCCGACCCATACAACACCCAATGTAATTACGATGATCCAAAGGGTTTTAGACCATAAGGTATTTACTGCACTGAGGATATCCTTTTGGGGAACATAAAGACCTATCGTCCAATCCGCCATCTGGCTTTTACGAGAAATAATTAAATTGTCCTGATAAGCCGTCCATCCTGTGTTCATTCCTCTTTTCTCCATCAGTGACGTGGAGGATTTATCGGAAGTGCTTGAGTTATCATTATAATCTGCTTCTTTCATAGAGGGTTCCAGAATAGCCTGAACGAGAGAGTTATCCAGTTGGGTATCTATCAGGCTTTTATCGCTATGTCCGATCACCCAGCCCTTCGAGTTAATAATAAAGGCTTGACCATGCTCGGGTTTCAACCGTTCCATCTCCTGGTATAAGAAATCCGGCGTGGTAGTAACCATGAGAACTCCTCGCACTTGATTTTGAACCAGATGGGGCATTGCGATAACGATTAATTTTTTTTCAACGACTTTCTCTGGGTGTTTACCTTCGGAAGGTTTGTATTCCTTTAAATACAACTTGACCGGACGAGGGTCTGAGATGTAAACCCTTCCATTTTTAGCTTCCTGGAACCATACTTCGTCAGAACGATTCAGCTTGGTGAGATCTTTAGCCGTAAAATCTTCATCATTGGATCCTCCAGCATAGATATGCTGCTTAACTACCCCATCGAGCCCCACGTACTCTTCTGAGGGAAATACTCCAAAATCTCTAATCTTCTGGTTACCAGGATGAACCAGCATAATCCCAAAGTTAAGGAGATCTCCTTCCTGAGTAGGGGGTTCAAAGGCCAGACCGTTACCTTTTTGTAAAGCATAAACTTCATTATCGACACTGGTTCTGTTAGAACCTACTCCCGTGAAACCCGAAAATAATAGCAGGGTACTACTCCCTCGAATACTCTCGATCCGTTTAATCCGATCGGCTAATCGCTCATCGATTCTTTCCTTGGAGTTCCAAACCATTTGCTCGTACTGCTTGCGGGAATTTTCTTGAAGCGCCCGGCTGGCAACGGTAAAGGAAATAAATCCCAGAGCAATGAGAGGAACCAAAATAAAAAATATAATGAGTACAAAAAATTTATAGCTGATCGTCTTCATAATTTCTCCCGTTTATTCCTGACTTCTCTCGTTAAGATAGGCCATATATCAAGCTTATCTCATCTCATTTCCAGCTTAAAATGTCAAGGAGTTAATGGGATAAAATTTAATTTGCCTGGAGTAAAAGCGATTAAAAAGTTTTCAATAAAAATTTTGAAGGCGAAAAATTGGTTGCAAACCGAAACAGGCAGTTTAATATATAAAAGTTGACAAGATAAATCTGATAAAGTTTAAACCCGGAGGAAATTTTTTAGGGAGGGATAAGCCTATGCCATTGGTTTTCATTTATCAAATGGAAGGAAGAACTCAAGAGCAGAAGCGAAGGGCTATGGAAGGGATTACGGAGGTGATCTGCAAAGAATACGGGGTAGACAAAGAAGCCGTTACCGTTATCATTCAAGAGAAATCAAAAGAGGACTGGGCCCGTGGGGGTAAATTTTTCTCCGAACGGAAGTAAAACAGAAATCGGAAGTTAGAAATTTTTGTTATTCGGACTCCTGAGAACTTAACTACGGAAGTAAAACAGCAGTCGGAGTTAGAAGTCAGAGGTTTTGGTATTCGGGCTTCTGACTCCTGACTATGGGATTATGGAACTTTCAGGAAAAAAAGTTTTAATCTTTGCAGCAGATGAATATGAGGATCTGGAGCTTTGGTACCCGAAGCTTCGCTTAACCGAGGCCGGGGCGAAGGTCACGGTAGCCGGATTAGGAGAGAAAGTATATAAAGGACGTAAAGGATATCCGGTGGAAGTAGACACCGATGTAAGCCAATGCCGGGCAGCAGATTTTGATGCGGTGGTTATCCCAGGGGGTTTTGCTCCGGATCGGTTACGCAGATCCGAACAGGTATTGACCATCGTACGAGATGCCTTTGAGACCGGCAAGGTGGTGGCCGCTATTTGCCATGCGGGATGGGTACCGGTTTCAGCCGGAATCGTTAAAGGAAAGCGGATGACCTGTGTATCCGCCATTAAAGACGATGTGAAAAACGCCGGAGCCGAGTATGTAGATCAACCCGTTGTGGTAGATGGCAATCTTATTACTTCTCGGGTTCCTGCGGATCTTCCGGATTTTTGCAGGGAAATTATTAAAGCGCTGGCGAAATAAACTTAACTCGTCTATCGTCCTCTGTTCTTTGCGATAGAGACCCCAAGAACCCAGAGATAGATAGTTATTTTCTCTGGATTCTTGGGGTCTCTGGGGCTTAGATAAACAACGGACAACGGACAAAAACGGACGTACATGAAATTTTCTAAAGACAAAACAGCGATTTTAGCAGGCTTAACGTTGTGTCATACCTTTAATGACTTTTATAATTGGGTTTTACCTCCGTTGTTACCGGCCGTGATAAAAACTTTTGGCCTCAGCCATTTTCAAGTAGGACTTTTATCTTTTACCAGTATTTTTGTCCAGGCCATCCTTCAACCTACGGTTGGCTACTTTGCTGATCTGCACCGAAAGCGTAAAGCCATTCTCATGATGGGTTTCGTCCTTTACGGGATCGGTATCGCTTCCCTTGGATTGGCTCCGGCTTATTGGGTTTTTTTCCTGCTCTGCCTGGTTATCGGGGTAGGAGCGAGTACCTACCATCCCCAAAGTGCCAATTTCTTATCGAAATATTTTCGAGGAAATCAAGGAAAGGCCCAGGGAATCCACGGAATAGGTGGGAGCCTCGGTTTTGTTTTGGCCCCCCTTACGGTAGGGTTTCTCGTGGATCATTTTGGCTGGCGGAAAAGCTCTTTTCTGCTGGTTCTTCCCGGGATTTTTATCATTCCTTTGATCTGGAAGCTTTTGGAAGAGCCAGAAGCCCGGGGGAACAGGGGATTTACCAGAAATCTCCCCTCTGCCCTTATCTTATTGTCTGTGGTATACGGACTGGATTCCATGGTCCATAGCGGATTTACAACTTTTTTACCCACGTTTTATGTGGAAAAAGGCGCAACCCTTTCCCATGCAGGTATTTTAACTTCCTGTATGTTCATTGCGGGATTGATTGCCCAACCCATCGGCGGTATACTCTTCGATAGGTTCGGAGGACGTTTTGTTTTCTTAACATCCTTTGGTTTTTTGACCGTGTTTACCTTTGCTTTTCTGAACACCCAGGGAACCCTTGCAATTATATTTTCCATTTGCGTGGGCTTTTTTACCCTTTCTCTATTTCCAGTCGGAATGGCCTTTGCGGCAGAACTTACAAAGGGTGAAAAAATAGGAACCACCGTCGGTCTGGTTTTCGGTTCTGCTCAAATCTTTTCTTCTTTTTCTCCTATGCTGGTCGGTCGCCTCGCAGACCGGGTAGGTCTCGGAAATGCCTTCTTTGCCCTCACTGCCGTTGCTTTCCTGGGAGTTATTCTGTCCCTGTTCTTACCTGCCCGCCGCAAAACCGGTACCGTCGGTAGTTCGTTATCGGAAGCCTATAGCCCCTTCGCTGCAGCTAAGGCTCAATCCCCGGCTACCACCCGGGATAAGTCCTGGACAACGGATAACGAACCGATGAATTATTGAGTTATGAAAACGCTTTTAATTTATCCACCGACTTCAGACCCCACTCAGCCTTATCTCAGCCTGGCTTATTTAAGCGCTTTTTTGAAGGAACGAGGGGAAGAGGTCCTCATCAAGGATGCCAATATAGAAGCCTATCATTTTATTTTGGAGCCGGGCTTTTTAAAACAGCTTTATGAGAAATTCCTGGATAAATTAAATTTTTACGAGCCAGGTCAGGGAAGGAAGAAGTCCCATGCCTTGAGCTTTGAAGAACAGAAGGAGTATTTTGGTCTGTATCTTATTTATCCTGAGATCGAAGACATCCTCGAACATATCCAGGAAGCAAAGGAGGTTTTAAAAAACCCGGAAACTTTTTTTGATCCGGAAAAATACGACTGGGCCGTTTGTATTATCAACAAGGCTTTAAAATTTCTCTCGGCGGTTTATTATCCCCTGGAATTGACCTTCACCCAATACAACGTTCCCCTTTACATGACCTCCTATGCCGAACTCCAGCGCGAGATCCGGCGCAGGAAAGATTCCCAGGACCCTCCGGATCCCTTCATGGTCTATTATCAGGACCGACTGATGCCGTTCATAGCCAGTGAGCAACCCGATGTGGTCGGTATTTCCATAGTCTTTCCTGCCCAGTTACTCCAGGCCCTGGTCCTCTGCGACCTGATCAAACGGACTTTTCCTCATGTTCATGTGACGGTTGGGGGGCCTGCCATAACCCAAATGGCGATTCGAATAGAAAAGCCGACCCTTACCAGGCTCTTTGCCCATCTGGATAGTATCGTTGTCTATGAAGGAGAACATGCGCTTTATAACCTTCTAAGCTGCTTACAGGAAGGTCGACCTCTCCAGAATTTACCCCATGTGATCACCTATGATCGGGAGAAGGACCGGCTATTTTTGAATCCAGATCCTTATCTGGAAGATATTAACGCTTTACCCTGTCCGAACTATGAAGGGTTTCCCCTGGATCTCTATTTAACACCTCAGTTGGTTCTTCTCTATGCTCCCACCCGGGGGTGCTATTGGGAAAAGTGTGCCTTTTGCCATTACGGACTGACTGATAAAGCCACAGCCCCCTATCGGGAAAGAAAAGCCGAGTTGATCCTCGAAGATCTACAAACCCTTTCGGAGAAGCATCAAACCTGTTATTTTTATTTCTCCGATGATTTAATCTCTCCCCGGCTCACACTCAAGCTTTCTGAGCTCCTGATCCAAAAAGGGTTAAACATTAAGTGGAGCAGTGATATGCGGTTGGAGAAAACCTTCACTCTGGAACGGTGCCAGACCCTCAAAAAGGGTGGTTGCGTCTCGGTTGCCTTGGGACTGGAATCGGGAAATCAACGGATCCTGGATCTGATGGACAAGGGTATTCGGGTAGAAGAAGCCGAAAAGGTGGTCCGGAACCTTTCTGCCGCCGGTATTGCTCCGCAAATCATGACTTTTCTGGATTTTCCTACCGAAACACGCTCTGAAGCCGAAGATACGTTGGATTTTATCGCCCGGAATCTGGACCACGTAAGCCTGTTTGTCGTAGGTACCTACGACCTGGAGGCCGGTTCAAGAACCGCTTTGGAGCCGGAACGGTACCACATCCAGGAAATCTACTATCTCCGGGGAGATGAATTCAAGACCCACTGCTGCTATCAGATGGATAAACCCTACAAGACCGACGAGGATCGTCTTCGGTTAGATGAACGGATCGACGAACTCTCCCGATACTTTAAACTAAGAACTTATCCCTGGGCCGGAACGGTCAGCGTGGCCCACAGTCAGCTTTATTTTGACCGTTATGGAAAAGATATCTTCAAGATTCTCCGGCAGTCGTTAACGACCCATGGAAGTAAACCTCAAACTCCCTCTATCCAGAGCCGGGAGTTTCAGACCTTGACGCCCCGGATAAAACCGGGAATCCAACTCAAGCGGCTTACCTTCAACTTGAATGAAATCCATGATTATCTCTCCCATTCGGAAGCTCAACTTCAGGAAATCCTGGTAGAAAAGAATCGAAGTGTTGAGCGGGCCCTTTATGAGAAAGTTGTGCAGGATTTACCCAGAGTTTATCCGCTCCCCAGCTGGTATCTTTTCAGAAAAGGACAGACAGCTTTATATATTTCCGAAGAAGTCCGGGAATTACTTTATCTATGTGATGGAACAAAAACTATTCGGCAAATCCTAACGAGAATAGGAAAAAAATATCGCCGCAGAACCTTATCCTATTTGAAAGAGCTTTACGCGCAAGGTATTTTGGAGGGATAGCCTGGGGGCGGGGTTCGTGATACCGGGTCGGTAAGGCTGAGCCGGGAGTGTGACCCTCTGCCTCCTCCCCTTCCTCCTCTCCTGTGTAGGGGCGGGAGGCC
>DATMBG010000031.1 GCA_035559535.1 Candidatus Limnocylindrales bacterium | reverse complement strand
TAAATTCGCCTGGGCATTCTCGATCCCGGCAGAAAGGTTGGCGATATCGGCCTCAACGTTTTTAAGATTGGCCCGGGCGCTCTCCAAATTGGCCATAGCCTGAGTCACCTGAGCCTGAAAGGTTGAAGGGTCCAGTTGAGCAATCACCTGATCTTTTTTAACCTCAGAATTGTAATCTGCATGGAGAGCCTGGATAATGCCGGAAACCTGACTCCCCACCTGAACATTGATAACGGGATTGATGGTCCCCGTCGCGGATATCATCGCAACAACATTTCCTTTTTCCACACGAGCTGTTTTATATCGAACCGGCTCGTTTTTCATTTTAAAAAAGTAATAATAGCCTCCGATACCCAAAATTATGCCGAGTATACCTAAAACCGTAATAAATCGTTTCATTTATTATATTAAAAGGAACGCACGATTACCTTGTAAAGTTAATTCTGCGTGATTTCCCTTCACCCCCGGCCCCTCTCCCCCTCCCCCCCCTTCCATCCCCTCGTAGACTGGGGAATCGAGGGGGGAGAGGGGCCGGGGGTGAGGGCAGAGCAAAACGGTTATTTAAATTTACTTTACAAAGTACTACGCTTTTCCGTGCATTCCTATTTTTTTATCTTTATAAAATGGCCAGGCTTATGGATGAGGTTCTTCAGGAGGACGAGGCCCTTCAGACCTTCTGGGACCCCTCTCTGAGTATCTCCTCATAGCCTGTTCCCGCATTTCCTTTCTTATGGTATCTAACTGCTTTCGCTGGTCAGAAGACAGGACTTTGGCTATCTTAACCCGCATAAGAAGTTGATTTTTGGCTAAAGCAGCACGGGCGGCCTGAACATTATCGATCTGCTTGGCAATCTTGTCCTCGTCCAGAGGATCTTGTTGTAAAAGCTGTTCAAGCTCTAAATGCTGTTTTTCAAACTCTGCCTTTAAATCGATCGACTTCTTTGTTTCTCCAGAATAAATCTCTCGAATTTGATTGATTTGCTGGTCGGTCAGTTTCAATCGCTGAACCACCTCCGGACGCTCCCACCATTTAAACATGCGGGATCTGGATCCCCAACCCCTTGGGTCAAAGTGGCTATAAGCCAGTGATGTAAATCCTAGTACCACAACAGGCAAAATCCACAGAACTTTTCTTAAACGTCTACTCATGAAAAACCTCCTTAAGTCCTCCTAATTTGGTTACTTTGATCAGGTTAAGTGGAAGGGTAAGTCCTTAAAATAAGGATCTACCCGACCGTTATTTTTTCCGGTATGAAACCTAACTTATTAACGGACCTGGACTTATTTAACGTTGTCCACTCACCGATCATTCTTATCCAAGTCGGTGCTTGCTTAACACCCTCCCCCCTGCCCATCCAAAAGGCAGGTATCCGCTTCAAAACCTTTTGAGTTACCCCCGGTATGAAAGGGAGGTGACTCTTCTAAACGGTGGACTTTTGTATCCCAGGGTTTACAGTCCTGACAGATCTGGCTGATGAGGATGGTAAGCTTGCATCTTCTATAGATTGATACGAACAAAGGGAAAAAAGTCTTCGGAAATTTTTAGATATTTTTTTAATTTTTAATTATGAACTCCCTCTGCCCCGGTCGGTGGAGAAAGGAAACCCTCCAGACCAGATAACCCTGGGAGCGCAGGCATCTTGCCTGCGTAAGACCCAATCGCTGGAGAAAGGGGATCCCCAAACCTCTAAGACTCCGATGGATTATCGAGGGAGAGAAACCTCAGAAGGAGGAGAGTTGAATCTGGCTCCTGACGGAGGGGGTGGAGGATGTCTGAGATATTCGGCCAGGGCTTTTCTTTCTGTTTGATTGAACTGTTTGGCCAACTCGATGGTAGCATTAGCAAAACGTTGCTTCATCTGACCCCGTAGTTCATGCAGCTTTTCTACCTCCCTCTGGTACGCCGCTTCATCAAACTCCGGCGCGGTTAAGATGGCTATTGCCTTTTCCCTGGTTTCTCTAATTTGCCGGTAAATTTCTTTATTCTCCAGACGAGCCTTCTCCATGGTTTCAAAAAACAGTTTTTCTTTATCTTTGGGAAGTTGAACGGTAAATTCCGGCCCGGGCTTTCTACCCCAATGATTTCTACCAAGACTGTGCGAGATATGTCCAATACTGGCGCCAATGAGTAGAATATTCAGGAAAAGTGAACCCAGCATCAAAATTTTTATTTTTCTACTCATGGTATCTCCTCCTCGTAATACAAAAACGCCTGTAAAGTTGTAGGGTCTTGTTCGGTTGGCGCCGATGCTATGGGATCTAAAAAACCTATAGTAAATCCAATGATCAAGATGGAAAGTGCTATCAACGCCGGTCTGGGTAATCTGAATTCGGCCAGTAACTCCAAAAGAAAGATACCCAGACTGGAGGGTGGATTCTTCTTTATTCGCAAGGCTGCAGAAATAATCCGCCGTTCGAGATAGCTATCGGGTTCTTCATATTTTCTACTTTTGAGAACTCTCTCGAACTTTGCTTCTTCATCGGCTAAAAACCGAAACTCAGAAGAATTCTTTAACGCCTCCAGGCCTGCATTTCTTATTTCTTCCGGCCATCGATGCACATCAGCACCGTATAATAATAGATTTTCTTTGAATTGTTTAAGATCCATAATCCTATCCCGCCTTAATCTAAATACGGTTTAATCTTCTCCTTTAAGGTCATTTTGGCCCGCATGATTAAGGACTGTAATACCTTGACCTTCACACCCATAATTTCAGCAGCCTCCTCATTACTCAACCCTTCATAGAAACATAAATTAATCGCAAGCTGTTGCCTTTCGGGTAATTCCCGTATGAGGTTATCTAACAATACCTGTTTTTGTTGATGATCTAACAAAACATCTTGTCCGGGTTGCTCATGCCGGATCGAGATCTTATCAGATAAAGGTACCGGCTTTTTCTTCTTGTTATGATCAATACAAAGGTTTGTAACAACTCTGTAAAACCAGGTGGTGAATTTTACCCGTTTCTTTGAGTCCCATAGTTCGGGCTTATTCCACAACTTCAGGAATGCGTCTTGGACAATATCCTCGGCTTCCTCCCTGTTAAAAACAAGTCGATAGGCAAGGCTGTAAAATCGTTTCGCATGACGGTTAACAATTTCCTCAAAGGCTTGATGCTTCCCCTCCTTTATCTGAAGAATTAGCGACTCATCGTCCAGATGTGAAAGATTAAAACCCATGTAAGTGAATTACACTCCATGTTTATAGTATCTCCCAGTTGTAACCCGCGATGGCCAAAATGACATTGAATGAATACCGGTCTGACCTCTCTACCTCATACGCGCCAGGATAAGGCGGCCCCACCCTGTCCCCTCCTCCGTTTCATAGGGAAGCCCCCCTTTCCCCTGCATGCAGGGGAAGGGGGCGGGGGGAATTGAAGGGAGGGAACTTCGCTTCAAAGTTCCCTCCCCTGCAAAGGGGGGGAAGGTGAGTAGGTTAAACGTCTCGTTTGACATTAAGGGGACACCCCTCAGGGATCTCACTCTTATCCTGCACCTATGCCTCTCTACCCTTCCACGAACCATTTCATAAATATCTACGAACTGAGGGTTTTGCACACCTTTTTATAAATTAATACGAATGAAAAGGAAAAACTCTTCGAAAATCCCTCGTAAATTTTCCAAACAAATTTAGCTGTCAACAAAGAGCTCAAGACTCAGGGTAAACCGGGGGATTCAAAAACTGGATACCTTGGATTAAAACCATGTTTACAGAAAAATATACCATTTAAGTTATTTTTGAATATATTATATATCGTTTAGATAATTTGGTTAATCTTTGTATGCAAGATCTTTCCGAGAAGGAGGTTTTATGAAAAAGAAAAAATGGATTCGCTATCTCGGTGTGACTTTCCTAATGTTTTCTGGTTTGTCGTTTTTCTGGCAGCTAACGGCCCAGGAACGAAAAGATCCCCAGGAAAAGCAGCCCTGGGAGCCGATTCCAGGTCCTAAAGAACTAGTTGAAGAAGTAGGTCCTCCGGCTGTAGTCCCCGATTGGGAACGGAACTACCCTCAATATCAGCCCGTTGGGAAAGGCGATACCGAGCAAGCCCCAGAACTCAAACCGGGGACTCCCAATCCACCTGATATCTTTAGATTTGGAGGAACAGGTAAAAGTTCCTTTATTTTTGATTTAAGTCCTGCAGAACCTTTAGAAAAGATCATAGAGCGAGAAAAGGCCCAGAGGTCTCAGATTTCGGCTCAGCAGCGAAAATTACTAGAAGAGCGCTACGATCTCACCCCCCGGTTTATTCAAGGGGTCACCATGACCCGTGGAAAGCCAGTTCCTATGGGACCGACGGCCCGGCTTAAAGAAGGGATGACCTTTGAAAAACTGGCAGGAATGCCTGTTGAAGAAATCAAGGCCAGGGGTCTTTTTCCTTATCTTCCCCTGCCCCATCCCCTTCATTCTACCGGTGGGATGGTATTTCCCCGGGTAATGACCGAAATTCATCCAGAGCGAGAGCGTTTTGATGTAGAATTTGATATTCCCGATCCTTTTTTACCGGAATTTCCTCCACCCTTATTTTTAACCAGTCGACCCGATTTAGGGGATGTTTCAAAAGGACAGGAGATTACCATAGAGAATTTCTATAAGCTCTTTGATGGAATTCTTTCACCCATTCAGTTTGAAGGAGTCCGGCTCTTAGTGGAAAAGATTCCACAACAACAGTTCAATGCAACCGATGATCGAAAGACGGCTCAGCCGAGTCGCGGAGTTGCCTGTTTTGATTGTCACGTAAATGGGCATACCAACGGAGCCTTTCATCTAAACCCGGATGTTCGACCTCAAATGTCCCGACTGCGGATTGACACACCCAGTTTGCGAGGGGTGAATATTCAACGGCTTTTCGGTTCTAAACGGGCCCTTCGTTCTGTAGAGGACTTCACCGAGTTTGAGAATCGCTCTGCCTATTTTGATCATGACCAGACCACAGCTGAAAAGAAAGGACGTAGAGATCTAAACCGGAATGAAGTGATGATGATGGCCCAGTTCCAGGATTTAATCGACTTTCCTCCGGCTCCGAAATTAGATGTTCTGGGACGACTGGATCCGAAAAAGGCGACCGAGCAGGAACTACGGGGCGAAAAGATATTCTTCGGAAAAGGCCAATGTGGGGGTTGTCATCCGGCCCCGTTTTATACCGATAACCTCATGCATGATCTCCAGGTAGAGCGCTTTTATAAAGGACGCGCCGAAGGAGCTATTAAAACTTTCCCACTTCGGGGGATTAAAGATTCCCCGCCTTACCTCCATGACGGGCGCCTTCTCACGTTGGAAGATACCGTTGAGTTTTTTAATCTCATCCTTGGAACCCAGTTAACCGAAGATGAGAAAAAAGACCTGGCTGCATTTTTACGAGCTTTGTAAACCGACCAGGTTAAAGATCTTCCCTGGATGAGGAAATTCCAATCAGAAAGTAGCAAGAATTGGGTGGTTATCCTCCTCAGGGTTTTTATATTGGATATAAAGAACAATCTCAAAACCCTGGAGGAGGATACCATGCTAACGCAAAATTATCTCCAATCATCTTTAGATTATGCGCGAATAGAAAAAGCCATTTTGTTCCTTGAAAAGAATTTTCTTAAACAACCCGATTTGAAGGAAGTCGCCCAAAGTGTCAATCTAAGTGAGTATCATTTTCAACGCCTTTTCAAACGCTGGGCCGGTATTAGCCCCAAACGATTCTTACAGTTTTTAACCCTTGAGTATGCAAAGAAATTACTGAAGGAATCCAAAAGTATCCTGGACGTGACCTATGAAACCGGATTGTCCAGCCCGGGTCGTCTCCATGACCTGTTTATTAATTTTGAAGCGGTAACCCCCGGGGAATTTAAAAAGAACGGTTACGGACTGACCATTTTGTATGGCTTTCATCCCAGCCCTTTTGGAGAGTGCTTACTTTCCATAACGGACAGGGGAATTTGCGATCTGGCCTTTGTTCAGGACAATGATCGGGAAGGTGCCCTGAAAAATCTAAAAAACAAATGGAAGCAGGCACAGTTTTATGAGAGCCTTCAAGATACCCAGCCTTTGATCAATCGAATATTTACTCCTTTTCGGCGGTTAAGGATAATATCACCGACGTCTTTACAAAATCCATCGTCAAATCGGGAAGAAATACGCCCACTGAATTTATTTGTAAAAGGAACTAATTTCCAAATAAAGGTCTGGGAAGCTTTACTGAGGATCCCGCCCGGGTTTCTGGTTTCCTATGAAGATATTGCCACTTATCTAGGGAAACCAAAAGCTTCCCGTGCGGTGGGTCGGGCGGTTAGTCAAAATCCCATCGGCTTCCTCATTCCCTGCCATAGAGTTATTCGAAAAGTAGGTATGATAGGGGATTATGAATGGGGTACGGCGAGGAAGAAGGCGATTTTGGGATGGGAAGCGGTCAGGCAGAGTATCTCCAGCTAAGAAATTATTTCAAAATCCAATTCGTTTAACTCCGGAGAGGCAACCAGTTTATAGCCGGGAGGGAACTTCCTTCACCATGAAAAGGTTCTATCAAATCCTTCCAGAGACGGGACCCAAAGTTTTAAAATCCACTTTGGACTTTAATGAGAAAAGTTTTTTTCAAGGTCTGTCTTAACAGGCTCAATAAAAAAATAATAAGGGCAATCACGACAATGGTTCCCCCACTGGCCAGATCCAGGTAGAAAGACAGGAAGAGTCCCAGGAATACAGACAGGGAAGAAAAGGCGATAGAGAGAAGGAGGGTTTGGCGAAAGCTACGCCCAAATTGAATGGCAGCTATAACAGGTATAACCATGAGAGCGCCTATGAGTAACACCCCTACGATTCTCATGGCCAGGGATACCGTTATGGCGGCTAAGACGGTGAGTATCAGATTAAAGACCGGAGCGGAAATACCCGAGGCTCTTGCCAATTCGTCATCGAAGGAAACGGCAAATAATTCTTTATAGAGCGCCAGGATGGTAACTAAAACCAAAATTCCCAGGCCTACAATCAGGTATAAATCATTCGGCATAACGGTTGAGATACTTCCAAATAGAAAGCTAAAAAGGCTGGCGTTGAATCCCTTGGCTATGCTTAGAAGAACGATGGCGATGGCCAGACTTCCAGAAAGAAACAGAGCCAGGAGGGATTCACCCGATATATTTCTGGCACTTCTCAGCTTTTCGATACAAAACGCCGCGATTACAGGGGTTACAATGCCGGTTACCAGTGGATTCATCTTAGTCAGAAGACCTACGGCTACCCCTGCTAACGACACATGGGCCAGGGTATCTGCCATGAGAGAATAACGTCGAACGACCAGAAAGATCCCGATCATGGGAGCAATGAGGGCAATAACAGCTCCTGCCACAAAGGCCCGAATCATAAAATCGAATTGGAAAATCTCAAACATAGGTTTAATATTTATGGATCAGGAACTTTACCTTTTTACCGTACAACTTTTCCATATACTCATCTTTTAAGAACTCGTTGGGAGGGCCCTGACAAACCAGGGTACGATTTAAGCACAAAACGGTACTGACTTCATCGATCACGACACCGATATCATGTGAAACCACAATGACCGTTAATCCCATTTGATGGTTAAGATTCCGAAGAAAAGTATAGAATTTCTCTTGAGATAAAATATCTACCCCAGTTGTCGGTTCGTCCAGAATGAGTATTTTGGGGTCTCCTACTAAAGCCCTTGCAATAAAAACCCTCTGACGTTGACCTCCGGATAGATGACCGATCAGATGGTTCTTGTAGTCTGTAACATCGGCAATTTCCATGGCTTTTTGCACAGCTGCAAGATCTTCTTTCTTAAATCTTTTAAGCAATCCGACTCTGGCCGTACGTCCGGTTCTTACAATCTCTTCCACCGTCGCAGGGAAATGAAGTCCGGCCTCCGCCATACGCTGAGGCACATAGCCGATTAAAAAACGGTTCTTAAAGCTTTGAATGTTCTGCCCAAAAATGAGGACTTCACCAGAAGTTGGCTTGAGGAGACCTAAAATGATTTTAAGCAGCGTGGTTTTACCTCCTCCATTCGGTCCGATGATTCCTAAATATTCTCCTTCTTTTACAGAAAAGCTTATATTGGTTAAAACGGGGAGGCCGTTATAGCTAAAACTAACGTTTTTTACCTCTATGCAAACAGGAGAAGTGGTCATTGACATCGTAAAGCTATCCGCAGGTTTTTCAGGTTCTCTTCCATGATAGAGATATAGTTCTTTCCGGCCTGTACCTCCTCATCGGTCAAACCTTCAATAGGATTAAAAACTAACGTCTTTGCTCCAACTTCTTGGGCGATGGTTTGAGCCAGTTTGGGACTGGCGAGGGGCTCAAAGAAAATATATTCTATGTTCTTCTGGCGTGCCAACGTAGCAATATCGGCTAATCTCCGGGGTGAGGGCTCTTCATCCGGTGAGAGTCCGGAAATATAAATCATGTTCAGATTATAACGCCGGGCTAAATACCCAAAGGCAGCGTGGGAGGTAATAACGTCTCGAATTTGACAATGGGCCAGACCTTCTCTGTATTTCTCATCTAAAGTCGCCAATTCACTTAAATAATTTGCGGTGGTTTTGGTATAATATTCTGCATTTCCGGGATCTACTTTTATCAGAACATCCCGAACCACCATAGCCTGTTTCTGCATCAATACGGGATCCAGCCAGAAATGGGGATCGAATCCGACCTTTTCAGATGCCTCCACCACTTCCGGGCCTTTTAATAACTCACCACTTTTAGCCAGCGTTTCACTGATATTTACTACTTCTACGCCTCGGTTTTTCAGATCCTCTTGAATCTTTTCCGCCCAGGCGTCTGTATTACCCCCGTTAAAAAGGAAAACTTTTGCAGAACGGATTTTGATGATATCCCGTGGGGTCGGTTCGTAGTCATGGGGCTCCACGCCGGCAGGAGTCATATTGATAACCTCTACCCGATCTCCTCCCACCTGCCGGGCCAGTTCTGCCAAAGGATAAAAACTTGCAGCAATCTTCAATTTCTCCTCGGCTGAGGCTTGCACCGAAAGCACAACCGTCAAGGCTAACAGGTTAAAAATCAGATAATAGGATACAAACCTGAGCATATCTGCCCGGCCCTCACCCTCTGGCCCCATACGCGCCAGGATAAGGGTGAGATCCATGAGCCCCCTTAATGTCAAACGAGACATTGTACGGGCGCAAGGCCTTGCGCCCCTACCTTAGTTTGCAGGAGAAGGAACTTTGAAGCAATGTTCCCTCCCTTCAATTCCCCCTGTGTGCGGGGGAATATAGGGGAAAGGAGGCTTCTTTGTGAAACGAGGGAGGGACCAGATGGGGACGCCTTAACCTGGCGCCTATGCCCTCGGACCCCCTTTCCCATCAAAGGACAAGTGAAGATTCCATCCCAATGACTCACTGACATTTTGTACAAAGACCAAAAAACTCCAGGGAATGATTCAAAACTTTAAACTTTTTAAGTTCAAAAATTTTTTTCTCTTGATCCCTCAAATCGTTTTCTAAGACAATGTCATCCACTTTCTCACATCGAATACACACGATATGGTGATGATGATCCGTTAAATTAATCTCAAATCTCTTTTTCCCTTCCCCAAACTGGACTTCCCGCACAATTTTTTGTCCTTTTAAGAAGGCGATTTCTCGATAAACCGTTGCCTTATCCACCTGGTAGTTTCTTCTTTGAAGTTCTGACCATAATTCTTGAGCGGATAAGGGAACTTTACTCTCCAGGAAGATGCCAATGATTTGCTTTCGGGTTTTGGTAAGTCGATAACCGCGGGACTTAAGGTTTTGCAGGATTTGAGTTAGTTCTACCATAGTTATTATATGGTTAATGCAACTGGATTGCATTTGTCAATACCTGTTTGGATAGTAAGTTAAACGTCCCGTTTGACATAAAAGAAGAAGCGAGAGCGATACTAGCGGAGATTTATGGGTGGTTTACAGAGGGGTTTGATATGGCGGATTTGAAGGAGGCAAAGGCGTTGTTAGAGGAGGTGGGAAGCCTTAACCTGACTTGAAATCAAGGAAAAATACCGATGGGGTAAGCTCTAAAGATTTATAAAACACTCCGTGAGATGACCTGAATACCTAATTCATCACACAATCTTTTTGCTCTTTGGTCAATACTAGAGGAAATTACTACAGGATTTAAAGATTTCTGCAATTTCCTCTGGGCATACTCCACCTTTTTCTTCAATGTGTATACATCATCCGTTCGAATATGGGTTTTAACTTCGACCACAAAAGAGTCGGTGTCTTCCAGATAAGCATCAAACTCGACTTGAGCCCCAGTTCCAAAGACCTCTCCCTCTTCATCTTCAAGGACAAGCCGTTTGACTTCTCGGAAATGTCGTCCTGAGAATCTCTCGATGGTTCGTCGGATGACCTCTTCCATCCCTCTTCCCAATCGTCCGCTTATCGCAGACAGTTCGAGCCGAATCTGATGTATTTGGTCATCCTGGTGGTCAAACCGTCGGTTCATTTCCTCAAACCGTCGGTTCACTTCCTCAAACCGTCGGTTGGTGTCTTCGCGTAAAGCTTCAATCCGCTGGTTGGTCTCCTCAAACCGTCGGTTTACTTCCTCAAACCGTCGGTTGGTATCTTCGCGTAAAGCCCGAACCTCCTCTAAAACAGCCTGAAACTCCTCCTTTGATGAAAAAGTCTCGGCCAGCAGACCCTTAATTTCATACCTAAAACGCTCGTCTTCCCTTAAAAGCTGAGGAAGGTGCTCTTTGATAATTTGGAGGATTGTGGCTTTATCCATATTGTATTATATAATACACCATCAACTTGCTTCTTGCCAGAAAATTCCCTGGTTAAATCCTGGAACCCCCCGCCATAGGAGCAGCTTGCTAAACAGGCCGCCCCGTTGAGGCTTAGAGGGTGATAGATTCTGTTTCCCCTAGCTTACCCAGGGATTATCCACAGGTTGCCATAGCTTTGACTAACCTCTTCGTCAACTGTGACGGTTAACCTACTTATCCCGGTGCCTATAGGGTTAGTAGGTCGATCGTCTCGATTGACAATGGGGTTAGATTTAGAAAAAACCTACCCTTAAAAAGGGATTAGAGGGGTGTTCAGACAGAAAAAAGTGATTCCTGCTAAATGGCCATGACCCGTTGGGTCGCCACAAAGCGTGAAAATCGTAAGGCAATTTTCGGGAGTATTACAGTTACTATAATAAATTCTTACTTGACCTCTTTCAGGTTGAGAGTATTATTAAACCTATAGAACCGACAAGGAAAAGGTAAGAAAATTATCCTTGCAGGCATCCAAAATTTAAGTTCCAGAGTCTGGACCTATGAACCTTATGAATTTCCAGATCTTAAAAACCTTCTTACAGCCGGGCCGAAGAAGTCGGCTATTTATCAACCTTCTTTTCTTCGCCATTCTGGTACTCCACCCCTATATCCACCCCTTAGAAACCCTTGGCCTGGATAATAATTACTTAAATTGCCAATGGGTTCAAATGGCCGTTTTTATTCTGGAAGGTATTATCCTCGTCTTTTTTACCATTCTGATTATCCCTGCTCTATTTCAAAGAATTTTTCTTATCATTCTGATTCATCCTACTTTTCTCTTTTCAAGAGCCCCTCCCTCCTCTGCCTCCTGACTTCGTTTCAAAAAATAAAGACCCACACGTTTACTTTATCTTACCGTAAAAGGGGTTTTTCATCCTTATAAAGGACGTAGAAAGGCCTGCTTTTGCCAAGAAATTAGACCATTCCTGGATATTAAGGCCTACGGACTTTATAAGCTTAATAGAAGGGAGGCTAACAGGATGAAATGGGCAGGAGTTCTTTCGATTTTTAGTCTTATTTGTTTTTTGAACACCTCCTTTGCGCAACAACCAGAAGAAAAAACAAAATCTTTGGAGGAAGAATTTCAAAAGGCTCTTGAGCAAGCCCCATCGGCACCGGGTCCAACTCCCCAACAACCTGGGCCAGCTTCTCCACAACCTGGAACCCAGACCGGTTCACCCCCCTTAGGGACCGGTGGTTCTACGGCTACCGGCCTTTCCCGGGCTTTTAATCCGGCCATCAGTATAAACGGTCTTTTTTTGGGAAGCTATACATCTTGGGAACCGGGTGCAGAGGCGGAAGTAAGACCCGGTAAGGAAATCACAACCGGAGTCCACATTCAGGAAGTAGAGGCTCAATTTTCGGCCTTTGTAGATCCCTATCTTCGGGCCGATGTCATTTTAGCCCTTCCGGAAGGTAAAGGAGTTGAAGTCGAGGAAGGCTATATAAGCACCTTGAATATTCCTTCGGTTATTCTCCGGATAGGTAAACTCCATGATCCTTTCGGAAAACATAACTTGCTTCATACCCATCAATTTCCTTTTATCGATCCGCCTCTGATTAATGAGAGGATTTTTGGAGAGGAAGGGCTCACGGAGATAGGTGTCGATGTAAGTTATCTCCTCAAATTACCCTGGTTTTCAGAAGTCAGACTGGATCTTTTGAACGGAGATAACGAGGTTCTCTTTAATAGTCCTAAAGGAAGTGACCTGGCGTATTTAGCTCACTTTAAAAACTTGTGGGATTTATCTGATGCCACAACGCTGGAACTGGGAGAATCCTATGCAGTTGGAAAGAACGAATTTGAGGAAATCTCCCAGGCAGCGGGCGTGGATCTGACCCTCAAGTGGAGACCCCCCCAACGCGCCCTCTATCGCGCCTTCATCTGGCAAACCGAGTATCTCTTTGCAAAGAAGGACCCTGCAGACCAGACCTTTGATAAGGTTGGAGGTCTTTATACCTTAGTCCAATACCAGTTTGCCCGACGATGGTGGATTCAAGGAAGGTATGATCTTCTGGGAATACCTGAAGCTGAGGGGGAAGGCAAAACTTATCGAGTCAGTAGCTTATTAGCCTTTGTCCCTACCGAGTTTTCAGCCTTCCGGGTTCAGTATAACTATTTAAAACCCGAAGATGAGGAGGGAATTCATCAAGTTCTCGCCCAGGTGAACTTCACCATTGGTTCCCATCCGGCTCATCAGTATTAACAACCAATAAAAGTAAGGGGGTCAGGAGTTAAGAGCTTTGAAGCCGAACCCTCTTCTTCCTGTCTCTTCACTCCGGACTCACCCTGTTCCTTGCTCATGAAATCTACTAAGTTAGTACAAATCTGGATCGGTCTTCTGGCTTTTTTTACAATAACCTTTTTTATAAATCCAGCTCAAGCAGAACTCAAAGTTGTGACCACGGTTCCGGATTTAGCGGCCATTACCCAGGAGATCGGCGGCCATAAGGTTAAAGTTCAAAGCATTGCCAAAGGATACCAAGATCCCCATTTTCTCGAAGCCAAACCCAGCTATATGGTCCAGCTTAATCAAGCCGATCTGCTTATCTATACTGGCCTTCAGCTCGAAATAGGCTGGCTCCCCCTGCTTATTCAAGGAGCTCGAAACCCGGCCATCAACCTGGGAGGTAAAGGAAATCTGGATGCCTCTCGGGCCATCCGGGTTTTAGAAGTTCCCACCGGTGAAGTGGATCGAAGTATGGGAGACGTTCACCCGGAAGGAAATCCCCACTATCTGCTGGATCCACGTAACGGAATTATAGTCGGTCAGGAGATCCTGGATCGGCTCAAATTACTCTCTCCTAAAGACAGTGCCTACTTTGAGTCCAATTTCAAAAATTTTCAGGATAAACTTACGACTCAGATCGCAGATTGGGAAAAACGGATGGCTCCGTTCAAAGGCACTCAAGTTGTTTCCTACCATAAGTTGTTTGAATATCTCATGAATTGGTTGGGATTTTCCGCCGCAGGATATATTGAAGAAAAGCCCGGTATTCCACCCACCGCCAAACATTTGGCCTTTATAACTGAGTTGATAAAAGAAAAGAAGATCAAGATCATCTTAAACGGTAACTATACAGATCCTAAAATTGCCCAACTGGTAGCCGATAAATCCGGAGCGAAGCTGGTTATTTTACCTGCGGCGGTGGGAGGGGAAGAAGGTATAGATACCTATCCCAAACTTTTTGAACGGATTATTTCGAAGCTGGAGACAGAGTTTAAACAATTGCAATCCTTCAATGTCCAGCCATAAGGTCATAGTAGGTCGGCATTGAAAGGAGGGATAGAGGATAAGGACCGCCTCACTTCTTCCTTTCTGGAGTAGATTTTTTGAACCTGACCCTTCGGTCCTTTTTTGCAGCGTGGGATAGGGGCCGGGGGCCTACGCGCCAGGATAAGAGTGGGATCCCTGAGGGGTGTCCCCTTAATGTCACACGAGACGTTTAACCTACTAACTTCCTCCGCATGCAGGGAAAGGAACTTTGAAGCGACATTCCCTCCCCTCAATTCCCCTGCCCCCTTCCCCCCGCATGCAGAGGAAGGGGGGGGGATATAAAGGAAAGGGAGGCTTCCTTGTGAAATGGGGAGGGACCGGGTGGGGGCGCCTCAACCTGGTGCCTAGGGAAGCCCAGGTTGAGGGGAGAGTGGAGCCCTGGCCATTCCCGAGTTTCGGGAAGGGGATGGGGTGAAAAAACTTACTTCTGAAAGGGTTCAGGTGGGGTATTTTATGAACACTTCCATCAGGAGCCCCTTTCCACAAGCCCCAGACGTTTCTCTGCCAGGTATTTCTTATTTAAAAAGTTCTTAACCCCTGCACCTCCCAATAAGGCTACTCCAAATGTGCAAACAATGGCCGCTCCCGTGGGAAGGTCCAGGGTGTAGGAAAGCACGCTCCCTATCATACTGACCAGGGTACCGAAAATCCAACCGATGATTAAACGGGAGGATAAATTATCGGTAAATAACACAGCAAATACGGTTGGGACGATCAAGAAAGTAAAAACCAACAAAACCCCTGCAATGGAAACTGAACTCGTAACCACAAAGCCAAAGATGGCATAGAAAAGAAAGTCCCACCACCGAATGGAGATTCCCTGTTCTATAGCCTGTTCGGGATTAAAGGAGATCAGCAGAAATTTTTTTCGGAGGATCCAATGGATAATTCCTACCATCAAGTAGATTACAGCCGTTTTAGCCACGACAAACCAACTGACCCATAGAATCGATCCAACCAAAAGACTTTGAACATGTTCGGCCCCATGGGGAGCTTTAGCCATAATAAGAATGATGGTAGCCGCTGCAACCACATAAGTAATTCCGATGATGGCTTCATGGGGTATTTTGGGATGGCGCATGCGAGTCAGGGAAAAAACCAGGGCACCGATGAAGGTAAACAACAGGGAAAACAGGTAGGCAGGGAAGCTTTCTAACTCATAGCCGAATAATATGGCTGTTGCTGCCCCCAGTGCAGCAATCTGGGCAAGGGCTAAATCTACAAAGATGACCCCCCGCGCCAGGATGTGAATGCCCAAATATACATGGATCCCTACGAGAATTAAACAGGCCAGAAAGGGGGCCAACATAAAGGTTAAAAACTGAGTCATGGCTGAATCCTCTCATAATCCCCTCACTTCCGGCCCCTTTCCCACGCTGTGGGACAGGAGCAGGTTAAGTTGAGCAGGATAGGTTGGGACTATCACTGGTCAGCGACAGTCCAACTGAAACTATCTCCCGGAGTGAGGAAGATGGCTCATCGCGAAGCTTATCCTCAACTCAGGACAGGATCTGGCAAAGGACTCTCCACACTGATAGCTTGGAGTACACCGTTTACTTAATTTTGCTCTTTTATCAAACGAGGATGTTTGACCTACTAGGGCTGCCTTCACTCCCCAACTTTCCTCTCCCGTAGTGTGGGAGAGGGACCAGGAGTGAGGCCACTTAAAAGTTAAGCAAAACTAAGTAAACAGTGTGGGAGTCTCTGGATTGATCAGAAGCCAACAGCTAAATATTTAAAAAACCAGGGTCGAAGGTTGAATAGGGATAATCTTCCAGATTGTACAAGAGCCCATTTTTAGAAAAAATAGACCTTCAACCAAAGCACCGACATCAAAGGTTGGATAGTTGATGGATTTGGATCAAATAACCATCAGGAAGATCAGGGGAGGGGCTCTTGAAAGAGGGGCGTGAAGGAGTATAGAACTGATTAAAGACAGAAGGATAATAACAACCGGAATAGCGAAAAGGCCTGGATCTAGCCTGGGAATGACGGCAAGGATAGATAAAGACGTTTGAATCCAGTGGCAAGATGAATTATCATCCAGGCCCAGGGCTTCTAAGATATGAGCATAGGGATGTAGGCTTAGCAGAATAAGAAGGAGAAGCCCCAATAACCAGGCCGTTCGGTAAACGAGGGTTATTTTTAACGGGGGTTGATTTCTTTGACTTGTCATGATACCTTAAATTTAGCAATCTGTTGATTCAAAATGTTGATTTGTTCGGTTAAGGTTTTGGCGATATCATTCATCTGGCTGATGTTTTCTATATTAGAATAGCTGATTTTCTTGATATTTTCCATTGCGGTAACGACCCGTTCGCTTTCCCTCTCCTGACTCTGGGTTAAAGCAAGCAGACGGCTGATTTGGCCCTGTATATCCTCCGTAGCGCGAACTACACGGTCACTTCCCTGGGCCTGTTCCTGGGTTGCCCGTTTGACCTGATGGGTCATATCCTTCATGGTTTCCGTGGCCTGGACAATTTGCCCACTTCCCTTAGACTGTTCTGCCGTTGCTCGGGTAATTTGTTCCACCATCTCCACCATGTTATCGATGGCATCTTTGATTTGCTTGCTTCCCTTTGTTTGCTCTGTAGTAGCCCGTGCAATATGCCTGGTCATATCGGTGGCTTGTTTGGCACTATTGAGGATCTCTGTCAAGGCGACTCCGGCTTCATTGGCCAGCCTGACGCCTTCCTTGACCTGCTCTAACCCGGTATAAATCACCGAAACGGCATTGCTGGTTTCTGACTGGACACCCCGGATCAAATCTGAAATTTCCTTGGTAGAAGCCGTAGTCTTTTCGGCCAGGTCTTTGATTTCATCAGCCACCACTGCGAAACCCTTCCCGTGCTCACCGGCCTGTGCTGCAATAATAGCCGCATTAAGCGCCAGGAGATTGGTCTTGTCGGCCACATCATCAATCACGTTGAGAATCTCTCCGATTTTCCCCACCTTCTCGCTTAACTTACCCATCACCTCTACGGCTTTATTCGTCACTTCTTGAATTTTATATATCCCACTGATG
Source organism: Candidatus Limnocylindrales bacterium (assembly GCA_035559535.1). Lineage (NCBI taxonomy): Bacteria > Bacillati > Chloroflexota > Candidatus Limnocylindria > Candidatus Limnocylindrales > Candidatus Limnocylindrales bacterium. The sequence continues at coordinate 3,578 of DATMBG010000031.1, read as the reverse complement.
GTCTGTTGGACTGATCGGGTGCCCGCTTCGGCATTGAGGGTAACCCGCTCCGAGAGTTTAGCCGTTTCACTGGCATTCATCTCAACCTCTTTGATCAGGGCATCGATCTGGGCCGTAAAGGACGCCGTAGATTCCGTTGCCGTAGATAACTGATGCACACTGGAAGCGATTTGCTTGATGGATACATTCATCTCTTCCAGGGAGGTAACGGTTAGTTCTACAGAGGTGGAGAGATTCTCGGTATTGGCCGCAATCTCCTCAATGGAAGCTTTGAGTTCCATAATGGAAGCAGAACTATCCTCCGCTGCAGTCATAAGATCCTTGATGTGTTGGGTGGTGTCTTTAATAGAGCCATCCATTTGCGCCATAGCCGAAGCAGTTTCACTCACAAAGAGTTTTTGAGATTCAGAACCTTGATAGATTCGGGTGCTGGAAGCAATCATCCTTTCAGAGGCTTGATTCAGTTCCTCTACGGTTTGTCGTACCTGCTGAATAATATGCTGTAGATAATTGATTAGAAGATTAAAGACGGCCCCTAACTGAGAAATTTCATCTTCACCCTTAACAGGAACTCTTCCAGAAATATCCCCTTCGGCCATCTTCCTGGCGACCGAGACAATCTGCTGAATAGGCTTGTTAATGGTTCTCTGAAGCAGAAAAGAACCGGCAAACAAAACCCCTCCAAAGAGAATGATAAACAAGATAACGAAATCCCGGCTAATTTTACGAATCTTTTCGTCCACAATCGATCGGGGAAAGTCTATACGAAGGGTTCCTACCTGTTGCTGGTCCAAATCCAAAATAGGAATAAAGGTATCATAACTGTCTTCAATGAGTCGGGTTATCACCTTATTTGATTTAAGAGCTTCCAGGACTTGGGGATTTTTTTCGGCTGTTCCGATGAGGTGTGGATCCTCGTGGGCCAGGATTCTACCGGCGGTATCAAATACAAAACAATGACTGGCAAGAGTATTCGATGACACGATCCGCTGACACTCCAGGGTAAGGCCCGGAGCAGCCATTTCAATACCCCCTAAATTATTGGAGAAAACCTCCTTAATTCGGATTTTGATGGGATTGGCTAAGGCATCCGATCTAAGTCGAATGGATTCCAATTCGGTTTCTTTGATACTTCGAACTGTGAGCCACAGACCCAGGGATAAAGCTACAAAGATAAGAAGTCCAATACTTAGAATAAGCTTCCACTTCAATGAAAGTTTCATCGTTTTTTTCCCTCCCTATCCAAAAAAACCCTATGCCACACTTCTTGACTTTCCATACAAAGATAAGGGGTTAGCTTCGCATCATGCCTTCGGATCCACTCCAGCATTCTTAGATACATGGAGACCCGAATGGGTTTAAGATAACGCATCTTACCATCCACTCCCGGAGCAAATTCCTCAAAGAGAATCTTACTTTGCGGAAACCGTTTCCTTATAACCGCTTTTAATTCCGAAGTAAACCGGAGGCTCCCCAAACTAATCCAGGCAATGTTCCGGGAGTTGATTCGAGAAAATACCTGATCCAATAATTCTTGATAATCCTTTTCCCATTCTGGATAATAAATAAGCGGATCAAAATGGAGTCCTATTTTATATCCGGCTTCTTGACATTTCTGGGCCGCCAGCAATCTTTCCTCCAGGGAAGAGGTTTTAAATTCCTGAGTTTCTATAATCGCTTGGGGATTTAAGGACCAGGAAACCACCACCTGACCTCGATGATCTAGATCGAGAAGATTATCGACCTGGTTGGTCTTGGTCTTAAGCTCCAGCAACGTATTTTCCCATTGCGTAAAAAAGGGAATCAAGACCCGACTGGTTGCAGTCAGTCCATCCAGGGCTAAACTATCCATTAACTCACCGGTCCCGATTCGATAAGATCGTTTAGGAGATTGCGAAAAAAGTGCGGAAACTTCCGCCATCATATCTTCGAGATTGGCATACAGTACCAGGAAGGGATTGTTGATATAGCCCTGGAGAAAGCAGTAGGTACATTCCATAGGGCAATTGGAGCCTAAATTGAGGATGTAATAGTTACAATGAACCATCCTCTCAACACAACCAGGACAGCTTTTAAAGAAGGTCCCTTTTTGGGTTGTGATCAATAACTTTTTTTTCCCTTCCGTAATAGCATCCTCAACAGAAGCTGACCTGGAGACGATCTTTTCCTTGTTTTCGATGTACTCCACCGGGACCCCCGGTAATCGGGTCAGGACCTGTCGGGTCAGAGCCTTTTCTCGGGCTTCTCTATCGATGTAAATTCTTTCGGGTCTAAAGGGTTCCATCCTTCCACTATTCTCTTAGAACGGGTGACCGGCCGGTCACCCCTACAGTAGTCCTCTTTCAGCCCCTCAGTAATCTTAGAATATCCTCCAGTTCCTCTCTATCCATCAGTTCCTGGAGTTTCGTCAAAATTTTCTCCAGCTCTTTTATATTCCGAAATTGAAAGGTCACTTTCAGTCGATCCCCTTCTAAAAAAGGAGGCAAAGCTATGGACACTTCCCTGGGTAACCTGAGTTGCTTAAGTTTTTCCTGTAACTGATCTTCCAGAGAGGTCAGGAGAGGATATCTCCTCTGTTTTAAAATTTTCCGAACTTTCTCGGTTTTCTGAGGAACCGGAAGTACTGAGTTTGCTAGTATAGCTGGAATATTTAAATCGTCAAGTAGATTTTCGAGGGGGATTTCTTCTCGTCCGATAATTTCCTCTATGAAAGTCATAAATTCTTTAAAAGTATTGACGGTTAGCTTGAGAGAGGAGGCCAGATAAATAAGCTGCCTTTGATCCTCTGGAGAAAAGTGGAGCAAGTCCAGAGCCAATTTCAATGGGATTTCCTCTGCAACCAGATAACTCTGGACCTCGTTTTTTAATTGGTAAAGCTGAAGGTATCCCCCTAAAACCTCCAAACTCGGCTCTAAATCCAATAAAGGCATATACTCCTGAACCACCTTCTGCTTTTCCAATCCAAACTGATGTAAAAGCTTATACAAGACGGTTGCTTTCTCTATTAAATTTAAACGACGCAGCGTCAGGTTATCCAGAAGGCTTATCCTGAATCCTTCTAAATCCCCTAGATTCTCCAAACGATAAACCCACGCCTCTAGGGCTTCAAAATGAAGATCTCGACAGGCTAGAACTCGCCTAAATCCGTGAACGATTTGGTAGTGGCCTGAAGGAAGTTCCCGGAGAAAAACAGGTTGAAGAAGTCCTACTTTATCCACAGAGGGAATTAAGGGTTCTGGATTTAATGGATAGGTTATCAAAAAAAAGTGATCCTTCAGATCGATCTTATCCAACGGGACTTTTTGAAGCTGCCTCATACCCTGAGAAGGTCTCCAGAGGGTGGAATTTAAGAGGAAAGTGATATAAAAATCTTTCAAGAAAATATTGTAACTCCAACTTATTTTAGAATTCAATAGAAAAAAGCAGGCGTATCCGTATTACTGATCTTTGCATAAATTGCTAATAATCTCTAGCTATAAGTTAGACAGGGAAGTAAAATAAATTTTATGAAACTGACCCTGTCAAACCAAACTAAGGATTGGCGCGAAGGCCGCCGTCTTCGCGCCTTGGAACTCAGC
>DATMBG010000030.1 GCA_035559535.1 Candidatus Limnocylindrales bacterium | reverse complement strand
GGGGCGGGAGGCCTCCCGCCCCTACGGAAAGGGGGAACTGGGGGGCTAGGGGGGATGGGGGTGAGGGGAGTTGGGAAGTGAAAGCAGTACTATGAGATCGAAATTAAGTAAACAGTGTAGTAGTTTCTTAGTGGAAGAAGTGGATCTCCGGAATCCGGTGGGACATTTCAGGGGGAAGGAGACCCAGAGTTTTTAATCCGTGGCTCAGAAGAACTGTTCCCCAGAGAGCTATCCCTAAGCCCATAAAGCGTAAAACTTTATTACGTTTTTTTTCATCGAACCATCCCGAAAGGATTCCCAGTCCCCACATGGCCGGAACGGTCCCCAGGCTGAAAACCAGCATGAGGAGAGCCCCACGAAAAGGATCTCCGGTAGAAGCTGAAAAGGCAAACAACGTGTAGAGGAGGGGACAGGGGAGGAATCCATGGGCACAGCCCAGAAGGAACACACCAGAAGAATCTGCCAGTTTGCGATACTGTCTCCAGATGGCCTGGAAGATCCCGGCCGATTTTGAAAGGAGGGTATTCAGGAAGGAAAGTTGAGGAGAAAAGCCTATCAGGCTAAATCCCATGAAGACGATGAAAAGTCCACCCAATAAACCGACGTAACCTTCGAGTTCTGTGCGAAGACGGAAGAGATACCCCACAAATCCACAGATGAATCCGAAATAGGTGTAAAGGACTACCCGACCCAGGTTAAAAAGGAAGTGCTGGCGATGCAAAAAGGCCCGTGATCGTGGAGCCATTTTAAGGCTACCGACAGAAATCGGTCGGGTTGAATAGAGGACCACCATAGGACCACACATTCCAATGCAGTGGGTGCTCCCTACGAGGCCAAAAAGGAAAGCAAGAAAATATGTCACCCCATCGCAGGGAGTAAGCAAGTAAGGGAGTAAGGGAGTGAGTTTCCCCGACCTTTTGCTCCTTTGTTTTTTACTCCCTGGCCCTTACTCCCTTGCTCACTTACTCACCACCGTTAAATTTTTGTAACCTCAGGGAATTTCCGATGACACAGAGACTGCTGATCACCATCATCCCTGCAGAAAGGATAGGGGTCAGGACCCCTGAAGCGGCCAGAGCGATACCCAGGATATTGTAGATGAATGCCCAGAATAAATTCTCTTGAATCTTTTTATAAGCGGCAGAGGCCAGCTGAATAGCCCAGGGGATCTTTCGCAAATCCCCTCCTAGAATGCTAATATCTGCGGTTTCTTTGGCCAGATCCGTTCCAGAACCCATTGCAATCCCTACATCGGCCTGAGCTAAGGAGGGTGCGTCGTTAATTCCATCCCCTACCATAGCTACTTTGTAGCCTTGATTTTGGGCTTTCTGGATTTCCTGCGCTTTTTCAGAAGGAAGCAAATGAGCGTAAACCCGGGAGATATTTAACTTTTTGCCGACCTCATAAGCCACGAGTGGATGATCTCCCGACAAAATGGAGACTTCTAATCCCAGCCGACGGCAGGCCTTTATAGCCTGATAGGCTTCCTCTCTGACTTCATCGGAGAAACTTAAAAGGCCCCGGGCTTTTCCCTGCCAGCCACAAAAAATGACCGTTTTTCCCACCGATTGGAGCCGTTCCTTTTCAGATAAGAGAGTCTCTGAGAGGGCAAGATGATTTTCCCGAAAATAACGCTCACTACCCAGGTAAACCAACGGATTTTCTTTCCAGAGGATTCTCCCCTGAATACCCATTCCCGGCTTTACCTTGAATTCTAAGACCTTATAAAGGGGCAAATTTCTTTGTCTGGCCGCTTCTACAATGCTCTTTCCTAAAGAATGTTCAGAGCAGGTTTCTAAAGAAGCTGCAAGGGTCAGGAGTTGATTCTCATCATAGTCTTCGGAGGAAGGATCTATCAACCAGGAAGAGAGGGTCATTTTACCCTGGGTGAGGGTTCCCGTTTTATCGAAGAAAATGGATTGAAGTCGAGGAAGTTTTTCCAGAACCTCCCCGGTTCTGATAAGAATTCCTTCCCTTGCAGCCCTTCCGATACCGATACAGGTTACCATAGGGGTTGCAATTCCCAGGGCACAGGGACAGGAAATAAGTAATACGGCCAGGGAGTTCAGTAACGCAGCCTCTGTATGTCCCTTGAAAAACCATACCGTAAATGTTATCAAAGCTATACTTAAGATAACCGGAACAAACAGATTTGAAATCTTATCGACCAGGTTTTGGATAGAGGCTCGACTCAGTTGGGCTTGTTCCATAAGCCTCACAATTTGAGATAAGACGGTATCCTGACCGACATGGGTTGCTTCCATCAAGATATACCCTTCCCGGTTAAGGGTTGCACCGAATACCTTATCGTCTTTACCCTTTTGAACAGGTCTTGACTCCCCTGTGAGCATGGATTCATCCACACTGGTTTCTCCCTGGATAATTCTTCCGTCTACCGGAATTTTTTCTCCAGGCAGAACCTGGAGGATGTCTCCCACCTGGATAGCCTGGACCGGAACTTTCAGGATTTTTCCATCTTTCAGGACGGTTGCCTCTGAGGCTCCCAATTGAAGAAATTTTCGAATAGAATCCGAAGTGCTGGCTTTAGCCTTTGCCTCCAGGAATCTTCCCAGGGTTACCAGAACCAGGATCATATTGCCGGTATCGAAGTAAACCCCCTGTTGCCGGGTGAAAGTGATATAGCTGGAATAAAAATAGGCGGAGAAGGCTCCTACGGCAATTAAACTATCCATGGTAAAAGAAACCCGTCGGAGACTTCGCCAGGCGCTATAAAGAAAGGGAAGACCCAGAAAGCCCATGACCAGCGTGGAAAGGACAAAGAGGAGATAATGAATAAGGGGAAGGAGATCCGCACTTATCTCCCGGAGATCTCCAAAGTAAAGCACCAGGTTGAACATCATGGCGTTCATGGATAAAAAAACGCCTAATCCTAACTTGATTAAATTCCAGGAGGCTTCTCCCTCTTCCCCTTTTTCCCCTACAACCTGGTAGGCAATATAACAACCATAGCAACAGAATCGATCCTTTTCCAGTTCTGAATGGGAATCCCTGAATTCTGAGGATTTTTCAGTTTCGTTCTTCATCCCCCCTGGAGGGGGGCCAGGGGGGATGTTGAGCTGGTTTCTGATCTGATAGTCCCGGCTTCTGGCATAAGGTAGAGGAAGCCCGCAATGTTTACACACCATAGGTCGTTCCTCTAAAAATCACTTTTCGGAAACATGAGCAGGAAGCTCGTCTTTATAAATAAGCAACGAGCGCGTTTAAGATGTTATATAACAGTTCCAGTCCGAGAAATATCAGATTCAGGATGGCTAAAATAAAAACGATTCTTTCTGCCAGGGACATAAACTTCTCCTTTAGAATCCCAATCCTGGTCCAAGTCCTCCCCAATGTTTAAAGAGATAGAAAAGAGCCCATATTACCAGGACCAGGTAGACGATAAGGAGCCATTTGTTAACAATACCATGGTAGACCCGGATGCCTGAGAAGTGGTATTCTTCCACAGGTCCATACTTCCCCTGCACAGGTTCTACCGGGGGAGTAGATTTTTTATCTGAGCTTTGTTCACCTGTTTTTTCCTTTTCTTCCCTCTTCATGGACGACCTCCATCTCGTAGACCTTATACTTAATAGCTTCAACATCTTTGAAATTTCCTGTTAGAATAGCCCATATAAAAAAGCATAGAGCGGCAAAACCCATGAGAAGGGCTACAAAAAACTCATAAAAGGTTAGAAACTCAAGTAAAAAGACATCTTTCATTAATCTAAGGCGTAAAACGTGAATCGTGAAACGTAAAGCTACGTCTCGCATATTCCGTTTTACGCAGGTTATCGGTCTCACCGCCGATTACTCTTTCGCCGCTTTCAACTGATCCTCCACGGTTGCCGCCATCGTTTTCTTCAAGGTGGCAGGGTTAAAAGCATGTTTGGAATCCGGAGCCTGCACATCGGGAGAATCCAGGGCAGTTTTTACGGCTTCGGGAATATCATACTCTTTATTATGCAGGGGATCCCTATAAGCAGAAAAGGATAAGACATAGTAAGAGATTTGCCAGCGTTGCTCTTCCGAAAGGGTATCGATATAAGAAGGCATTGGAGTTCCATTTAACCCGGTGGACATAGTCCGGAAGATATCCCGGACGCCGGGTCCCGACTTAAAAATACCCCTTGTAAAGTCGGCCGGGCGGATCGGGAACCCCCAATCGTCTTTAAGCTCATTGGCAGAAGGTCCATCTCCCTTTCCTCCTCTCCCATGGCATTGCCAGCACTTAGCCGACTCAAAGGCTTCTTTTCCCTTGGCAATCATTTCCGGACTGGCAGGGGGTGGTTTTGGAATTTCAATGGGCGGTAGCGGGGTTTCTTCTTTCCAAAACTCCGAAAAAGTTTTAATATACTGAATCACGGCCAGCCGATCCTTTTCGGTCAACTCGTGCCAGGTTGGCATAGCCGTTCCCCGTACCCCCACGGTGATGGTCCTCAAAAGATCTCCATTGGTAGGGAGAGAGCCGGAGGGAGTGGTCCGGAATTTAAAGGTAGCACTGGTAAAGTCCCTGGGTCGGAATTCTCCAGAGAAGAAGGTAGCGGCCGGGCCGTTACCATCTCCTTTGACCCCATGGCATCCCTGACATCGCATCTGATAGACTTCCCGGCCTCGGGCAATCCATTCCTCCGATTCCGGCACTTCAAACTCCGTGGCAAACACCCGCTGAGGTTCAAAGGTATCTCGCCAGTTACCTCGATTCATACCGAGTTTCTGGATATAAGCTATCAAACCTCGTAGATCCTGTCGGGGAATGAGAATATCCACAAAATCTTTCTTAAAATACTCGGTGGACATATTTCCAAAGAATAGAACCGGCGTGCCGTCGGTTTCCTTGGTAAAGGCCAATCCCTCTTCATTGGGCGTTAAATGAATTTCTTTATCTGGATTAAACGTGAACGTTTTTCTAAGCTGCGGGTTATCGGTATCCAGGCTGAGGGTATCTCCCTCCCGTTTTATGGCCACCCGGATGGGATCATAGAAAAGCCATCGGAAGGAAGGCATGTTGGAGTCCGGGGTCAACATTCTAGGGTCCCAGTGATGGGCATAATGCCAGCCATCGGAGTATTTTAAACCTACCCGGGTCAGATCAGGTCCAATGCGGCGGGTGGAGAAAAGATGAGGAATATCAAAGGCATATTCTCCGGCCTGAGAGACAGGTCCCCAACGTTGATCTTCACCGGCTACCGGTCTTACATACTGAGAATGGCAATACCAACACCCTTCTCGGATGTAGACCCGTCGTCCTAGCTTTTCCAATTCCGTATAATCGGTGGCTTCATGTTGTACCCACTTGATCTCTCCCAGATGGGTCCTCACAGCCATGGTAACCCTTTTCTCCCGGGACTGGGGAAGCATGGCCGGGAGAAATCCCTGAACAAAAATCGCCAGGGTGATGAATAAAAATCCGGCTATAACCGCAACGGTTTTGGCATGTCGCATGTTCTATGGCCTCCTCTCACATACTGGGTACCGTACGTCCCAGCAACTCAGTTCTAGATCTGGCTCTGGTTGTCAGGAGTAAGTTAATCACCAAAAGTGACATTCCAATATCCATGGAGATTCCTGAAAAGGTTCTGAAAAGCCAGAAAGGTTTGGTGGCAATCACAGACTCTACCCATTCCACCTGTTTCATCCACATATAACCTTGCTGTAATCCACCAAAGGTGAGTCCGATGCCCATGCTGGAAATTCCGGCTGTAATGAGCCAGAAACTCCAGTTTGCCATACGGGAGCTCCACAACTCCTGCCCTGTAATTCGCTGCCATACAAAAATTGCAGGACCTAACACCCAAAGCACAAAGGTTCCAAATACTGTAAGATGTGAATGGGAAATAACAAAATCTGTAAAATGGGTGGGCTGTTGAAGGCTTCGTAAAGCTTCTGTAGAGCCCTGGAAACAACCGAATAGATACATGATGGATCCCAGGATTAGAAACTTGGCGGTGTAATTCTCATGGAATTGAGACCATCGCCCGATCATCGTCCCGAAGAAGTTCTGGATGACGGTCCAAACCGGTATGATTAACATCATACTGCTGACAATGGCAAGGGTCTCAGCCCAATCTGCGATAGGGCTATAGAGATAATGGTGGATTCCTACAAAGGGATAGAAGAAAGCCAGTGACCAGAATCCGATGAGGGAAAGTTTATGGCTATAAATGGGATTTCGGACCGAAGCCGGTAGAAAATAGTAAATCATGACATATCCGGCCGGAGTAATCCAGAGCCCAACCACATAATGAATAAAAAGTCCATGCAGTGCAGCATTATTGATGCCCGGAACCGAATATGGAACGATAAAATTCCCAAAGGCCCAGTTTATATCGGTCCAGACAAAGGCTGCGATGAGATACCAGAGACTTACATAGAGCTTTTCTTCTCGCCGTTTGGCAATGGTCACGAAGAATTGGAGCGTCAAAATCAAAAAGCAGATTTCCAGAATAATATCGGTTATTAAAGGAGCTTCTCCGGCCTCGATACCCTGATTTGATCCAAAAGCCAGGGAAATAAATCCTCCGGCCAGGGTCAGATTCCAGACCCACAGAAGGATATTACCGAGTTTGTCTCCCAGATATACCCGGGTTCCGGTAAGTCGGGGGACCACATAATAACACATTCCTATGAAAAGGGTACTGAAAACCCCTAAGATCACACCGTTTACATGAATCGGGCGAAGTCGCCCAAAGGTAAAATAGGGGGAATTACCTAAAAATTCCGGGTAATTAAACTTCGTGGAGACAATAACTCCGACCGTCGGGGCGAAGAGTACCCAGACGAATCCCCATAAAAGCCATTTCTTAACCAATGATTTGTTGACCAGCTCATCTTCCAGAGCCAGCTCCCGTTCCTCTTGCTTGACTTCAACCGCGTCGGCCATTCTGAAAACAGAAAGACAAAGGGTAAAAGTAGTACACTGTTTACTTAGTTTTGCTTGACTTTTAAAGGGCCCTCACCCCCCGGCCCCTCTCCCCCCCCCACCCCACCTCTTCCCTCCCCGCATGCAGGGAGGGAGAAGGCAGAGAGGGAAGAGCTGGGAGCGGGGAGTTGGGAAGTGAAAGTCGTACCATGAGATCAAAATTAAGTAAACAGTGTTATAGAGGACTACTGTTTGCCTTTTGTCTTTCCTTATCCCACTCTTCTTTCCAATCCTTAAGGTTTTAAAGCAATGCCATGGGGTTCCTTTCCTACCGGTATAACTTTCAGAGCCTGCCTGGAGACTGTATCTACCACCGAAATGGTATCCTCCAGGCGATTGGTAACATAAACATAGTGACCATCTGGAGAAATGGTTAAAATATCCGGCTTTTTCCCAACCGGAATGGCTCCAATCACTTGATTGGTAGAGCTATCGATAACCGAAAGCGTATTCTCTCCCCGATTGGCGACATAAACGTATTTATCATCGGGGGAAATCACCAATCCATGGGCATCCAGCCCAGTCTCTATAAACTTTACATTTTGATACGCCAGGGTATCGATGAGTGCAACTCCGTTATCGCCTCCGGCCGTTACATAGAGATGTCGACTATCCTGGGTAGTCCCACAACCCATCACATCCCTTCCTGCCGGAATCTTTGCAAGAACTTCATAACTGGTCGTATCCAACACCCAGACCTCTTCGCTTTTGCTATTGGTTACAAAGGCTTTTTTTCCGTCCCGGGAGAAAGTAATTAACTGGGGGGCTTCACCCACCGGAATAACTTTGATTAGGTTTTTAGTCGCCGCTTCAAAGACCCAGACATCGTTGGAGCCCGGATTGGCCAGGTAGGCATAACGACCATCCGGTGTGAAGGTAACCGCATGGGCCCGTTTACCTCCCGGGAGTATCGTTAAAAGTTTTCTGGAGCCTACATCAAAGACCGCCACATTGTTGGAACCTACGTGACAAACCCAGGCTTCCTTACCATCAGGACTAAAGGTAATATTGTGAGGTTCACTCCCACCGGAAGGAAGGGTCGCCAGGGTTTGATAAGTTTCTGTATCAATAATGGAAAGGGTATTGGAAGACTGATTGGTAATCCAGAGTTCACCGGCAGAAGCCGAATTTATCCCACATAAGCTGAGAAAGAGAAAAAGGACCAGAATCCGGTATAGGTTTTTCATATTTATCCGAATTTAAAATTCTCAGTGACCTCGAACCGTTGATCCCGACTGTTCGTAAAAACGATGCGCAGGGGAGCCTCTTTATGGATTCTGAGTTTAAATCCGATAAATGGATTGTCACTGAGAGCCTCTGTCATCTTATACAAACTGACTTGATTTCCGTCGTAAAAGACCTCCATGGTTTTCACATAAAAAGGGGGCTTAACCGGAACGAACTGCCCGTCTACCAGTTTTAAACCGGTTCGGCTAGGATGTTTAAATTTTACCTGAATTTTGATAATTTCCCCAGCAACTATAGCTCCTTCCTCGATCAAATGAGGAATTCTAAGGGTTGGTGGACGAATATCAAAGGTTTCTTCTTGTTGAGCATCGGTTTCGGTAGCACATCCGCCCCCTCCTTCTTTGATAGTAATCGGCTTTTGGGCAATCCACGTTCCGTGCTGATTACATTCTGCAATAACCTCCACCTGCGAGCTGCCGCTATGCATACGAACCTGCGTGGAGAGATAGGCAGCCCCGTTGGCCGGGGTCATATAGAATCGTCCTTTGGAAACCACCGGGTCCCTGCGATTGAGAATCTCAATACTTTTAATATAGTGATCCGGTTCCATGGGGTGATCCATTTCAACGATAATGGGAACGACATGGCCATTTCCGGTCAGATCAGGCGCCGTAATCCTGGGAAGATGAAGTTTTTCAAACTCGGTAAGGTGATCCACATCGGTGACCCGGTGGATCTGTTCTTCGGCCAGGGTTTTGACCGGCTCCAGGGACAGGCTACAGCTTATCCCGAAAAGGGTCGAAAATTTGAGAAAGCGTCGTCGGGTTAGGGGGTACATACCATCAACCTGGAGGCTGGAAACCCGAGGTTAGAAACCTGCCCGGTTAACCCCTTGTTTCCAGCCTCTTCAGTCTTTTAATGACGACCCGGATCCAAAACGGAACCCTTATTGGACCAGTAAATATAAGCTTCCAGAGCCTTCATGGCGTCACTTTCCGGATCAATCTTCTCCCCTTCGTTGGGTTTTTCGATGCACCAGTTGATCATATCCCGGAGGGTGGCAAATTTTCCCATTTGCTCCTGATACTTGGGGAACTCATGGGGATGTGTATCCGAAGCATAGGGGTGACACATGGCACAGGCCATTCCGGTCTTGCTGAGTTTAACACTTCCCCCTCCATGAAAGAGCTTATCCCCTTCGATGACCATGGCCATGAACTGATCCTGGAAGGCTTTAAGCTGTTGAGGCGTATGAGGTTCCTTATGAGCTTCTGCAGAGGGTGGGATCCAGATTTCCTTCAACAGGAGAGCCGAAAAAAATACCAAAAATCCGATGAATAAACTTATAAAGGCCAGGAGTTTTTTTTGTTTTATCATGGCACATCCTCCTTTGGCTAAAGGTTGAAAGATAAGGTTCCTTCTCTTTTAGAATTCCACAATACGTGGCGTCAGACGTTGGTTGATGTTATCGGCATCGCCACGATCCGAAGGACTCTCTGCAAAGACCTGTTTACGCCACATCACATATTCATTTTCAACTCTTTGGGTATCGGTTACCGTGAGCTTAGACCAACCAACTCCATCAAAGGGATCTCCTGGGTCTACTCGAATCATGGGCTTGGTGAGAGGTGGCACTCCCGTGGGCGCATAAGGCCAGGGCCAGGAAGTCGCCAGCATACCGATAGAACGCATATTACCGATCTCGTTATAGAGAACCTGATGGGTATGTCCATGAATATTGGTTACATTTTTAAACGGCTTGAGGATCTCTAGAACCTCTTTCCAGTCTCGAGTCCAGAAGTTCCAGGGTGGATAGTACTCATACAAAGGAGTATGGGTAAACAGTACGATGGGAGTTTCTTTGGAAATTCCGGATAAGGCCTTATCGTTTAACCACTGACGCTGTTCCTTTTCTACAGCTGCCCAGGGACCCGCAATAATACTATCCAGGGTCGCCATAGCCGCCATCCGCTCCTTAGGAGTCAATTTCCGCTCTGTCCAGTAATCCGGAGCCCAGGCCACCGTATTCAATCCGATGAAGCGAACCCCTTTATGATCGAAGTACCAGGGAGTCTCTCCAAAGAACTTCCGCCAGGTTTCCCCCATATCCAGATACCAGTCATGCTCGCCGGGGATAAAGTATTTCTTGGCTGTAATCTCGGATAAAATATCTCTACCCAACTCCAGCTCAACCCTCTCACCCAATTGGGATAAATCCCCTCCAAAGATGAGGAAGTCTGCCGGAGGATTCATGGCCTGAACCTCTTTGGCAGCCCGAACCGCCTTTTCAACAAAACGGGTATTAACATCCTTGGGATAGAGATGGGTGTCCGAAATCCAGGCAAACTTAAAAGTTTCTGCACCGAGGGCAATATCCATCGTGTTGATGGTAGGGAACCAGCCGACGGAGGCCGCACCTACTGCCACACCGGCTACGACGGTCTTATGAAGGAATGTTCGACGGGTCATCATAAAGGATGAATCCCCTCGAAGCTCTTGTTTTTCTTTATCCTTCTCCATACTTTACCCTCCTGATTCATATCCGAAAGTGCGAGCATCTGGTACCTCACCCCTTTGCTCCCCTTTCCTGAAGTTTCAGGAAAGGAGGATAAGGGATGAAGCAGAGGCTTGCACTCTCGGTCGGTTCAGAATCCTGGACTTTTCTTCTTATTTAGTTAGTTCTACATTTAACGTAGTTGTTTTCCCCGCCTCAATGGTCACCTCCTGTTCTTTTGTACCCACGTAATCCTGCCATACCTTAACCTTATAAGTACCCGGTGGAATATTCTCTATTTTAAACGCTCCCCCCTCACCTGTTACGGCATAGTAAGGATTATCGGAAGCATAAACCCAACCCAACATCCATCCATGGGCATCGCATTCAAACCTTACTAATTCAGGTTTCTTAGGCATGGACTTTTTAATCCGCATGCCTTGATTAGGAAGAGCCAAATTAAACAGCGTACGTTTATCGATAAAGGAATGGGTGTTATGTAGAACCGGATCGCTGTTGACCACTTCGAAGTCGGTTCCTGTAGGAACCACCTGCACATAGGGCTCAAATTCGCAATTTTTATTGTTGATAAAAGGAATTCCCTCCCGTTTCGGCCAGTCTTTTCCCTTGCCGATCCCGTCTATGAAGACAATAGCGTCCAGGACCCCACTATCCCCGGATATCTTAATTTGGGGGAGTTTCTTGATCCCGGTCCCGTCTTTATCGCAGACTTCCTTATCTTTGGTAATAACGGCGTCCTTAGGAGGAGGAACGGTTCCTTTAAATATTACTTTTCCCTCTAGGGTTCCTCCATCTTTAACTTCCATAACTTCATAGGCCTGGGCAGAAAACGACCCCATAAAGCTTATGATAATGGCCGGTAGTATCAGCCACATCTTTTTATTTTGTCGCATCTCGCACCTCCTTTGTTGAATAGGAAAAGGCTCATCTGAAAATCTTCAGGTTCAGTACGGAAGGGTTTCTTTCTCCTCCCGGCCGACTATCCTGCCTGTGTGGGAAACGGCCGGTAAGAATCACCATCATCGGATTTCACTGGTTATGTTAGGTTGTTATTTTGATGTTCTCATCCTGTTTTTTAGTTAAAACAATCAAATTCGTATTTTATTCCCGGTATTTTTATCCTGAAAAGTAATTAGCCTCTATTTTCCCCCTAAAAGAGGTATTCGGTTGAAGTTCCAGGAGACCATCCGGAAAGTTTTGGGTTTTAAACGTCTAATTTCTAGACGCCTTTCAGGAAACCATAAGACGCAAAAAACCAGGAAGATAAAACTCTCAGAATTCCTTTACAGAAATTCTTCAGGATTAAAAACTTCTTGGCATTGGAGTTGCTGTTAATCTTAACAGAACAGGTTTTAAAGCTGCGCATGGAAAGTTATTTCTCGATAAGGCCAGACTATGTGAAAACATAGGACGGAAAGCCACTGACCTAAAGTGCTCTGACACCAGGGTAGAAGGGCTGCCGAAAGAAATAACGAAGCATTAGATAGCTTCTTCCTGATTTTCTTTCCTAGCCCTTTCCCAGGAGCCCTGTCTGTAAGGATGATACCAAATCAATGTTGAAATGTGGCATAACGGATAGGGACCGTCCCATCCGTATCCAGTTAAGAAGGGGAAAAGCTTTATTTTCGACCTGAACCCCCCCTCTTCTCCCTCGAGGAAGGAATCCGGCAGGTAACCTTCTAAATTTCCCCTGGAAGGGGGTTAGGCTTTCTGGGGCAGGTTTTTAAACCTGACTCCTCTGACTTCCCTTCCCCGTAAGGGAAAGCGAGAGTGGGAACCCAGGTCATTCACGAATCCCCCCTTCCCGCGGGGAAGGGGGTTAGGTCAGAAAATTACCCCTGAAAGGAGCCGAGGGGGGGCTACCTATAGGAGGATGACCCTGCTGGATCGCCTCTACCCAGGATGTAATCTCTTCATATAGAAAATTAATAGTAAACGACATATTCAATCAGAAAAAGATGTACCAAAGGCATGGATAGGGAGGGAGCTCGTAAGATGAGGATAAAACGAATCATCAAAAAAATTTTCCGGCGTAAGCGAGTAAGGGAGAAACTAAACCAACAGAATGAATATCTGGATGCTTTACACGAAACGGCTCTGGGATTGATGAATCGGCTGAAATTGAACGACTTGCTTGAAGCCATTGTTTCCCGTGCCGGGGCTTTATTGGGAACACCTCATGGGTTTATCTACCTGGCTCAAGAGGGAGAAGCCGAGATGGTTTTACAGGTAGGTATGGGGGCTTATAGCCGGTATACAGGTCACCGTCTCAAACCCGGAGAAGGGATCGCAGGAATTATCTGGCAAACCGGTCAGCCTTTGATTGTGGAAGATTACCAGACCTGGTGGGGCCGTTCACCTGCTCCTTACCTCCCCCCTCTCACCTCTCCATCTCTCTCCTCCTATTCCCCCCTCCCAAGTTGGGAGAAGGGAAACGAGGAGAGCAGGGGGAAGGGTAAAGGAGGGGGTAAGGGGGAAATGAGAAGTGAGGGCCTTCATGCAGTTATAGCGGTACCGCTGAAATCGGATTCCCAGACGGTAGGGGTGATCGGACTGGCCTATTCTAAGGAAGATCGAACCTTCAGCGAAGACGAGGTTAAGCTGTTGAGCCGGTTTGCCGAGTTAGCCTCTATAGCCCTGGATAACGCCCGATTATACACCTCCATTGAACAGGAATTGTTTGAGCGCAGGCAGGCAGAAGAAGCCCTTCGGGCAAATGAAGAACGTCTGGCACGTATCGTTGAGACGGTTGCTGATGGCATTCTGATAGAAGATCTGGAAGGTCGAATTATTTTTGCCAACGCTGCTGCAGAGAAAATTTACGGAATATCCCACTCTTCGGCCTCTTCGCTTTCCTTCCACCAGGATGGAAAAGAGGGAAGGAGGATGAAGGATTGGAAAATTACGACACTACGAGGAAAACCTTTTCCCGATGAGAAGCGGCCCTTCACTCAAGTCCTACGAACGGGTCAACCCGTTTATGGCGTAGAACAGGTCATCCATCGTCCTGACGGAACTCAAGTGATTGTATCCCTCAATGCAGCTCCCCTTCGGGATGCCAAGGGAGCCATTACCGGTGTAATCTCCTCACTGACGGATATTACCGAACGCAAACGGGCAGAAAAAATGGTTAAGAAACTTGCGTATTATGACGCCCTCACCGGTCTACCTAACCGGTTACTTTTCAACGACCGCCTCAATCTGGCCCTGGCCCAGGCTTCTCGTAACCAGCAAACGTTGGCCCTGATCTTCCTCGACCTGGATCGCTTTAAAACCATCAATGATACCCTGGGTCATACCCTCGGAGACCGGTTGTTGCGAGAAATTGCTAAACGATTGGTAGGTTGTTTACGAAGAAGCGATACCGTCTCTCGCTTCGGAAGCGATGAATGTATTATCTCCCGCCTGGGGGGCGACGAATTTACCATTCTCCTACCGAGAATCCATCAGGTAGACGATGCGGCTAGGATTGCTCAAAGAATCCTGGACACCCTTAAACCCCCCTTTTATCTGGATGGACATGAACTCCATATTACCACAAGTTTAGGGATTGCCTTCTATCCCAATGATGGTAAAGATGCCCAGACTTTATTAAAGAATGCAGATGCTGCCATGTATCGGGCCAAGGAATGGGGCCGGAACAGCTACCGATTTTATACTTCAACCATGAATGCGAAGGCTCTTGAACGCTTGGTTCTGGAAGCTCAATTACGTCATACTGTGGAGCGAGAAGAATTTGCAGTTTACTATCAACCCCAGGTAAATCTCAAAACCGGAAAGATGGTCGGCGTGGAAGCCTTGATCCGCTGGCAACACCCAGAATTGGGACTGGTCCTCCCAGGAAACTTTATCCGACTGGCCGAAGAAACCGGCCTCATTACCTCCATC